>DASUSU010000055.1:0-2765 GCA_036374915.1 Acidimicrobiia bacterium
CGGTGACCGAGGTGATGGGGGCCGGAACCTGACCCCCATCCTGTCGATGGGTCGCCGGACCGCTGTCTGCCGGATTGGATTCAGTCGCCAGTAAGTACCAGGACACGACGGCCGAGCCCACCCCAGCATCGGTATCGTGCCAAGCGGGATGGTGACCAACTGAGCCAAACAGACGCTCCCCTCGTCAAGGGAACCTTCACCATCCTGTTCACCGACCTCGAGGGTTCCACCGACCTGCGGGTCAGGCTCGGCGACACGGCGGCCAACGAGGTGATACGCGCCCATGACGAATTGGTCCGCTCCAGCCTGGAGAAGGCCGGTGCCATCGAGCTCAAGTCGCTGGGAGACGGCTTCATGGCCCTTTTCACCTCGGCGAATCAGGCGATCGAGTCCGCGGTGTCGATCCAGAAGGCAATCGAGGAGCACAACCGATCCGATCCCGGAAGGCCGGTGTCGGTTCGCATCGGTCTCAACAGCGGTGACGTGACCCAGACCGTGGGGGATGCCCATGGCACCGCGGTCCATGCTGCGTCGCGGATCGCCGACAAGGCGCAGGGTGGTCAGATCCTGGTGTCACAGATCGTCCACGATTTGGCCGGAACCCTGGGAGACGCCAGGGTCGTCGAACGCGGCCTTTTCTGGCTCAAAGGCTTTCCCGAGAGGTGGCGGCTGTTCGAAGTCCTGTGGCGGGACAAAGACGGCGACACGCCCCGCGCCACCCGGGAGGTCAGGGCCGCTTCGGCGGCTGCGTTCGACCTCGACGCGCCACGGGCCACCACCCCAGGGGTGGGAAGATCACGTGAGCTGAGCGTCATCGCCGAGCAACTCGCCACGCCGGCCGCCGGTCTTCGGGCCGTTGTCGTCGAAGGAGAAGCCGGCATCGGCAAGACCCGTCTGCTCGACGCCACCGCGGATCTCGTCTCCGGGTTGGATACCCCCTATTGGGTTCTCGATGTCAGCGCCGACGAGGAGTTGAGAGGGCCCTTCCTGCTATTCCGATCTCTGCTCAACTCACCCCGAACCTCGTCGGTCGCTCAGCAGGCGATGGCGCTGGAGCAGCTGGACCGGGCCCAGGAGGCCGTCGGGGGAAGAAGCCCCCGGGATGAGGGGCTATCCCCACAGGAGCAGATGCTGAGAACCTTCGACGAGGTCGCCTCTGCCATTCTCGCCCTGACCAGGGAACGTCCCCTTGCCTTGTTGTTCGACGACGTGCATTGGGCCGACGACGACAGCATTCAGCTGATCCGGTATCTGGTTAGGACATTGGCCTCCGGGCCCATCTTCATGCTGATCAGCCTTCGCCCCCACTCCGACTCCGCATCCGGCGGCGCGGGCAAGTTGATTGCGGATCTCGACAGGATGCGGGTGACCAAGGTGCTGAGACTGCAGCGGCTGAGCCGGCTCGAAACCGGCGAGCTGCTCGGGAACCTTCTCGGCGGTCCCGTGGACGATGCGACGGTCGCCAGCTTCCACGGCCGGTCCGAAGGGGTGCCCTTCTTCGTCGAGGAGCTGGCCCGGGCCTATCGCGAAGCCGAGGCCCTGCAGCTCATCGACGGGACCTGGACCATGACCAAGTTGAGCGGACCGTCGGTGCCATCCTCGATTCAGTCTCTCATCGAACGACGATTGGCTCAGCTGGACGAAGAGTGCCGAGCCCGGCTCGCAGACGCGGGAGTGTTGGGCCGACGCTTCAGCCTCCGCGATCTGGCCCGGGTGCTGGCTCGGGTCGACGGTGAGCCGGAGAAGCCAGAATGGCAGCTGGGCGAAGACCTGCAGAAGGCGATCGATCTCGGTCTGATCGTCGAGGAACCGACGGGTTCCCGCTACGACTTCTCCTTTGCCCACGACCAGATCCGGGCATCGCTGCTGGGCTCGATCTCGAGACCCCGAAAGCGCGCCATTCATGGAGCCATCGCCGAGTCCCTGGCTGGAGAAGGCGGCACTGAGAACCTGTCGATGTTGGCACACCACGCACTGCAGGCCGGCGATCAGGCGATGGCAGTAACGACGGCGCTGAAAGCCGCTCGTTCGGCATTGACGGCCTCCGCTCCAGAAGAGGCAGTACGGCTAATCGACGCAACCCTCCCCGCCGCCTCGGGGCCCGAGGACCGGATCGAGATGCTCCGGGTGAAGGACGATGCCCTCCAAATCCTCGACCGCGGCATGGAGCGACTCGCCAACCTCGCCGAGATGACTGCCCTTGCCGCCGCGGTGGCCTCACCTGCTCTCGACGCCGAGGTGAGGTTGAGGAGGGCCTCCGCCTCGAGGGCCAACCAAGACTTCGAGATGGCGGCCGATCTGGCCATTGGCGTGTGCGAGGGAGCGGAGAGCTCGGGTGACCGAGCTCTCGAGCTGGCCGCGTGTCTCGAACTGGGACAGGCCAGGACCAAAGCTCCGATCGGGGAGGGTTACTGGCCACTCGACGACGTCGATCTCGATGCCGCCGAATCGGCCTTCCAGCGGGCCCTGGCCATCGCCCGTGATATCGGGGACAGGTCCGGGGAAGCCGACTCCCTTCGAGAGCTGGCCGTGATCGAGCTCGGGCGCGTGAACAAGGCTGCGTTGGCGGCCGTGGAGGGGGGGTCGTCTCGTCTCGAAGTCCTCTTCGAGGGCCCGGCGCTGTTCGCCAGGGTGAAAGAGCTCGCCGAAGAGGCCTTCAGCATCTACGAGGAGATCGGCGACAAACGGGGGTCGATGTCCGCGTTGATCTCGATGGCATACGCCCACGTCACCGATCCGACTGCGACCGGCATGGCCGGCCGGAT
>DASUSU010000056.1:0-21487 GCA_036374915.1 Acidimicrobiia bacterium
TCCACCAGGATCGGCTTGTCGAGACGGTCGGCGAGAAAGACCACCTGCGAGATCCGGTCGTCGGGCAGGTAGTCGACCGAGCGCAGCGCGGCATCGACTGCCTTTGGGCTTTCGAAGTTCATCGGGCTCCTTGGGGTACCCCGACATTGTACGGTCGGCCCGATCCCGGCCAACCTCACCCGATCGCCTCGCCCCCCATGACCCTTTACCGGAAGACCCGGGCACCCGGTTAGCCTGTCGCTCTTGTGTCCGAAGGACGCGGGAGACAATGCACATCATCATCATCGGAGCCGGAGCGGTGGGCTCGTATCTGGCCCAGCGCCTGTCCGCCGAAGGCCAGGATGTCATTGTGATCGACGACAACGAGCATCGAGCTGCGGAACTGCAGGACCAGATCGATGCACTGGTCCTGGTCGGCAACGGAGCGAGCAGCCACACCCTGGAGGAGGCTCACGTGTCGAAAGCCGATCTCCTCATCGCAGTCTCCAATTCCGACGGCGCCAACGTGCTCGCCTGCCATGCCGCCAAGGAAATGGGGGTCAAGACCACGATCGCCCGCATCGAAGACCCCGAGATCCGAGAAGGCTCCGATCGACTCGGCGTGGATGTGGTGATCGACCCTTCGGCCACCGCCGCCGAGGAATTGGTCGACATCGTCGGCTACGGGGGCGCCAGCGAGATGATCCAGTTCGCCGACGGGAGCCTGGTGATGGTCGGGGGCAACGTCGCGCCCAACGCCCCGATAACCCGGGGCCCACTCAGCCTCCTGCGGCTTCGCAACGCGGAATGGGGATGGGTCGTCGCCGCCCTGGTCCGGGAGGGTCAGACGATCGTGGCGCACGGGGACACCACGGTCCTCCCCGGCGACCATGCCCTGGTGATGACCACCAACGACAACGTCGACCGTGCCACCAAGATGATCGGGGTCAAGAGGCTCCAGATCGACCGAGCCGTGATCATGGGGGGCACCCGTCTCGCCGAGCTGGCGGTCAAGAACATGCTCCGCGCCGGGCTCTCGGTGGTGCTCATCGACGAGGACGCGGCGAAGACGGCCACCCTCGCATCCAAGTACCCGAAAGCCCTGGTGATCAACGGCGATCCAACCGATCCGGATGTGCTGCGCGAGCTCGATCTGGGCGAGCACGACGTCGCCCTGGGGCTCTCCGGGTGGGATGAGGTGAACCTCCTCGCCTGTCTCGTCTCCAAGGCCGTCGGTGCTGGGATGGTGATCGCCCGGTTCAACCGCATCCCGTATGTCGGTCTGCTCGCCGGGGTAGGGATCGACGCGGCGGTGTCCAGCCGTCTCATGGCGGCGAGCGCGATACTCCGCTTCGTTCGCCGGGGTCAGGTCGAGCAGGTTGCGACTTTCTCCGACACCGATGCCGAGGCGATCGAGATCGAAGTGTCAGACCAATCGCGCGCGGTGGGCAAGACCCTCCTCGAGCTCACCCTGCCCGTGGGCGTCATCATCGGCGGGATTTCCCGCGCCGGGACCACCTTCGTCCCCGACGGATCGACCGTGATCAGAGGCGGCGACCACATCATCTTCTTCGCTCTTCCTCACGACATAGAGGAATCGACAGCCCTCTTCACCGCATGACGAGCACCCGCCGGTCACCCGGCCGGGCGTTGCTCCGACTGTTCAACACTGTCGCTTTCGTTCTGGGGTCGGTGCTGATCGTCCTCGGATTGACGATGACCGTGCCCGCCTTGGTGTCCGCAGCCAACTCGGAGCCTGCGACGGCGATGTGGATCTCTATCGCCGCCGGGATCACATCCCTCAGCGGGGCGGTGATACGGTCCCTGGTCGACAAGCCGAGCTCCCTCGGGGTCAAAGAGGGTTTCGCCACGGTAGGGCTCGCCTGGTTCGTCTTCTCGCTGTTCGGGGCCCTCCCCTATCTGCTGACCGGGGCCATCCCCTCGATCACCGATGCGGTCTTCGAGTCGACCTCCGGATTCACCACGACGGGGTTCTCCACGGTCGCCGACCCGGCGCTGCTCCCCCGAGGCATCCTGTTCTGGCGCGGGCTCACCCAGTGGCTGGGAGGGATGGGGGTGATAGTCCTAGGCGTCATCATCCTTCCCCTGCTCGGAACCGGCGGAGTCCAACTCGCTCAGGCCGAATCGTCGGGACACACCATCGAGCGGCTGACCCCACGGTTTCAGGGGACGGCCAAGAGGCTGCTGGTGGTGTACCTCACCATCACCGCCCTCGAGGTGATGCTGCTCTGGGCGGGCGACATGGACGGCTTCCAAGCCGTCCTCCACTCGTTCGCGACCGTCGCCACCGGTGGATTCGGGACGGAGGCCACTTCGATCGCCGGTTTCGCACCGTACACGCAATGGGTCATCGCGGTCTTCATGTTCCTATCCGGGATTTCGTTCGCCCTTCACTTCCGGGCGTTTGCCCGCCCCGGCGAGTATCTCCGCAACTCGGAGTTCAAGCTCTACGCGTTGATTCTCGGAATCGCCATCGTGATCGTCGCGGGCGGCCTCTGGCGCGATTTCGCCCCGGTCGAGGCTTTCCGCATGGGCACGTTCAACACCGTTTCGATCGCGACCGGCACGGGGTTCACCTCCACTGACATCGGGTTGTGGCGACCCGCGCTCCAGATCATGCTGATCGGTCTGATGTTCCTCGGCGGCATGGTCGGCTCCACATCGGGGGCGATCAAGACCTTCCGGATCGGTGTCCTGGCCAAAGCTGCATTCGCCGACGTGCGCCGGGTGGTCCGACCGCGTGCGGTCCTGGTGACGCGGTTCGGGGGCAAGACGATCCCGTTGCCGGTGGTGGAAGCAGTCCAGTCGTTCTTCCTCTTCTACATGTTCATCTTCATGAGTGCCACCTTCCTTCTCGCATTCATCGATGCCAACGTCTCCGAAGGCATCGACCTGGTCACCGCGGCGAGCGCTGTCGCCTCGTCGATGGGCAACGTGGGAGCGGGGTTGGGCCAGGTCGGGCCATCCGGCGGGTTCTCCGAGTTCCCCGATCCGGCCATGTGGCTGCTCTCCGGGCTCATGATCCTGGGTCGTCTCGAGATATTTCCGGTCCTGGTCCTGTTCACCAAGGACCTGTGGCGGAGATGAGACATGGCCGGCCGCTGGGGCACAATGGCCCATCGCCATCGACACCGAACAGGTTCGCCGGGCGCTGACCATCCGTCGGCGCGAGCTCGACGCCGAACTGGTCCGGCTCACCGAGCCCCCTGCCGAAGGCGCCTCGGTCGCCTTCGGGAAGCGGGTCGGGGACGGCACCAGCGAAGCGGTCGAGCGCTTGAGCACTACCGCCGCCGCCCGCTCCATCGCCGCCTCCATCGCCGACATCGACACGGCCCTGGAGAAGGTCGAAGCCGGTACCTACGGTCTCTGCGACGAGTGCGGCGCCCCGATCGGGGACGCCCGTCTCGAGGCGTTGCCGGCCGCATCGCTCTGCGTCACCTGCTCAGGACGAAAGGCGTAACAGGCAACGGCCGGAGGTGCCGTCCCTCACTCCTCCTCGTCTGACCGCTCCGGGGTGAACTCGAAGGAGATCTCGCCGATCCTGACCTCGTCACCCTCAACCGCGCCCAGTTCGAGCAGGGCCTGGTCGACACCGAGTCTGGACAGACGGCTGGCGGCCAGGTCGGCCGCCTCGGGCAGGGTCAGGTCGGCAAACCCCACCGCCCGCTCCGCGGCCAGCCCCTCGACCCGCCAAGCATCGCCTTCCTGTCGGACGGTGAAGGTGGGGCCCAGGGGCCGATGGAGCACGAAACCCCGGCGCTGGGGGGCCACCCGCTCTGCCTCGTCGACCAGGTCGGCAATGGCGTGCAGAGCCTCCCGCACCCCTTCCCCGCTCATCGCCGACACCGGCATCGCCCCCAAAGAATCGCCGAGCTCGCTCATGTCACCAAGGTCCGCCTTGTTGAGAAGCACAACGCGCGGCCGCGCGGCGAGATCCGAGGAGTGCTCGGCGATCTCCCTGCTCAGGATCTCCAGCTGCTCGGCCGGGGACTGCTCCTGGAGAGGGGAAGGATCGAGCAGGATGACCAGGACCCGGGCCCGCTCGACGTGGCGAAGAAACTCATGGCCCAGCCCTTTGCCCGACGCCGCCCCTTCGATGAGCCCAGGGATGTCGGCAAGCACCAGTTCACGACCGTCGAAGCTGGCCACCCCCAGGTTGGGCTCCAGGGTGGTGAACGGGTAGTCGGCGATCTTGGGTTTGGCCGCGGAGACCTTGGATATGAAGGTCGACTTGCCCGCATTGGGAAACCCGATCAGGGCGGCATCGGCGAGAAGCCTCATCTCCAGCGTGAGCCATTCCTCGCGCCCGTACTCGCCCTGCTCGGCAACACCGGGCGCCCGATTGGACGGGTTGACGAAGGCGGCGTTGCCCCTCCCCCCTCGCCCGCCACGGACCGCCTCCACCTCCTGGCCCGGCTCCACCAGGTCGGCGATCATGGTCCCCTCGGCGTCGTAGACCGTCGTGCCGAGAGGCACGGGGAGAACCAGCGACTCGCCGGTCTTGCCGTGTCGAAGATCGCCCTGCCCGTGGGTACCGTGACCGGCGGCGTAGTGGGGGTTGCGCTGGTAGCGGAGCAGTGTCCCCACCGAGGGATCCGCCCTGAGGAACACCGAGCCGCCCGGGCCTCCGTTGCCGCCGGTCGGCTTGCCTTTCGGCTTCCCCCTGGCCCGGACAAACGAGACAACCCCCGCACCGCCGTTGCCGGCGCGGAGGTTGACACGGACGCGATCGACGAACACCGCTGGAGGCTAGTGACGCGAATACCGGAGCGATCGAGGCGGCCGGTGGCCGCGGTCGGTCACTCGGGGAGGACGTTGACCAGACGACGGTTGGCCCGGGACCCGTACTTCACGGTGCCGGCCGAGGTGGCGAACAGGGTGTCGTCGCTGCCTTTGCCGACGTTCTCACCGGGATGGATCCTGGTGCCGCGCTGACGGACCAGGATGGCGCCGGCGTTCACGAACTCGCCGTCGAACACCTTCGATCCCAGACGCTTGGCCGCTGAGTCGCGACCGTTCTTGGATGAACCGCCTGCTTTGGTCTTGGACATCTCACTCCTCCTCGGACTTGGCGGCCTTCGCCTTGGCGGCCGGCTTGGTGGTCTTGGGCTCCGTCTTGGCCGAGGACTTGGCGGTGGTCTTGGCGGTCGGTTTGGCCTCGGTCTGCTTAGCGGCTGGCTTCGACTCGGTCTGCTTAGCGGCCGGCTTTGACTCGGTCGTCTTCGCCTCAGTCTTGTCCTGGGCCGGCTTGGCCGCTGTCTTGGCCTTGGTTGCGCCCGGCAGCTTGATCTCGGTGATCTCGATCTGGGTGTACTTCTGACGATGACCCTGGCGGCGGCGGTAGCCGGTCTTGTTCTTGTACTTGAAGATGTCGACCTTGGGTCCCTGCGAGCCGCCGAGGACCTTTGCGGTCACCGTGGCCTTGGCCAGGATGTCGCGGTCGGACACCGCGTTGCCCTTGTCGTCGACCACGAGCAAAGGCGCGAACGACAGCTTCTCGGCGTCGCCTTTCACCCGCTCGATCTCGATTACATCACCCGACTGCACCTTGGCCTGTTTGCCTCCGGCGCGAATGATGGCGTACATGGTCAAACCTCTGGAAGGGGAATCGGACCAGATCTTACCGCCGCCACTGGTCTACCGCCAAGGTGGGGTGTACGTCGACGACACGAGAAGCAGCCGCAGCCGCCTACTCGTAGTCTCCGACCGCGGCGTCGATGACCAGGTCCTCGGAGACGATGGCATGATCGTGGACGATGATGCCGCGCCCGCCGCATGCCTCGCATTTGGAGGAGAACTGCTCGAGCAGGCCGGCCGAGACGTTCTTCCGGGTCATCTCGACCAGACCGAGATGGGAGACGTCGAACACCTGGGTGCGGGTCTTGTCCTTGGCCAGGGTCTCCTTCAGCCGTCTCAACACCGCCTGCTGATTGTCGATGGTCTCCATGTCGATGAAGTCGATGACGATGATCCCACCGATGTCCCTCAGCCTGAGCTGACGACCGATCTCCTCTGCTGCCTCGAGGTTGTTCTGGAGCACGGTCTCCTCGAGGTTCGACGACCCGACGAACTTCCCGGTGTTGACGTCGATGACGGTCAGGGCCTCGGTCCGGTCGATCACCAGGTGACCGCCCGAAGGGAGGTAGACCTTGCGATCGAGCGCCTTCTTCAGTTGGTCGTCGACGTGATAGCGCTCGAACAGGGGGACATCGTCGACGTAGTGCTGAACCTTGGAGACCAGGTCGGGCGCGGTGCCCTGCAGGTAGTCGATGACGGTGTCGTGCGCCTTTGCATCGTCGATGAGGAGCTTGCGAAAGTCGGCCGTGAAGTGCTCGCGGATCACCTTGATCAGGAGATCGGGCTCCTGATGCACCAGACGGGGGGCGCCCCCGGTCTTCGACTCCTCCCCGATCTGGTCCCAGACCTTGCGCAACCGGGAGATGTCGGCGGCGAGCTCTTCGGCGCTGGCATGCAGAGCCGCAGTCCTCACGATCACACCGTAACCCTCGGGACGGACCTTGTTGATCGCGTCACGGAGCCGTGCCCGGTCGTCGTCGGGGAGGCGGCGGCTTATCCCGATGCTGTCCGACTCGGGGACCAGGACCAGATAACGGCCCGGAAGCGACGGTATCCCGGTGAGCCGGGCCCCTTTTGCCCCCATGGCGTCCTTGGTCACCTGGACCAGGACCTCGTCGCCTTCCTTGAGCACACTCTCGATTCGCCGATTGGAGCGCCCGTTGCCCCTTCCCTCCGCTGCCACGTCGGATGCGTAGAGAACACCGTTCTTGGGAGCGCCGAAGTCGAGGAAGGCCGCCTCCATACCGGGCAGGACGTTGCGGACTTTGGCCAGGTAGATGTTGCCGGCAACCGAGCCGGACTCCTCGCGGGCGACATAGTGCTCGACCAGCACCGGCCCTTCCATGATCACCATCTGAGTCTGGCCCCGGCTCACCCGGACGAGCATCTGCTTCCGCCCCGTCTCGACGGGAACGATGACCTCGTCGTCCATGGGGCGACGAGACCTGGTCCGCGACGTGGATACACCGTTCCGCCCCCGGTTGCCGCCTCCACCCTTGCCCGAGGGCTGGTGGCGTCTCTCCTTCTTGGGGGTTCTGGTCGGGGCCGGCCGGCCCTCGACTCTGGTGACTTCTACCTTCCGTCCCTTGACCCGGACGGTCTTGCGTTCTTCGACGGTGCCTTCCGTGGAGGACTTCCGAACGATCTGTGGGCTCTTCTTGCGAAATAGAGCCATGTGGTCTCACTCCTCTGAGTTTCGATATACGAGGTGATCGGGAAGCATGAGTCCTGGCGGGGGCTTCCGTCTCCAAACAGGTGCGCCAGACAGCGCCGAGGGGCCAGCCCCGGTAGGGGGTGGTCGCCGTGCAGATCTTCGATTGCCACACCGGACGGCCGGTGCGCATGGGTGCTCATCAACGAAACACTCCGAAGAGGGGAAGATGTCGCGCCTGGCGGACACTTCAGGCTACCAGAGTTGCACCGCCTATCCACCGATCAGGTCCAGCTCGGGCTGCTCGGGCTCGGTCGGGTCGTAACACACCCGGCACCGCGCCTCGTAGGCGTTCTCCGCCCCGAGCACGACCAGGTCATCGGAGCGGACGATGCGTTGGGTGTACATGCCCGGGCCCCCGCACTTGTGGCAGACAGCGAGCATCTTGGTGACGTACTCGGCCCGATCGCACAGGGTGGGAATCGGCTCGAACGGTCTCCGCAGATAGTCGGTGTCGAGACCGGCGATGATCACCTGCGTCCCCGCGCCGGCGAGCTGCTCGACGACTCCGACCAGCTCGTCGTCGAAGAACTGCCCCTCGTCGATACCGATCACCTGGGTGCCGGCCTCCACCCTACGGAGGAGCTCGGAGGCGGTCTCGACCGGAGTGGCTTCGATCTTGAGACTGGAGTGGGAGACGACCTCACCTTCGGCGTAGCGAACATCGAGGCGGGGCTTGAAGGTCTGCACCGGCACACGGGCGATCTGATACCTGGTGACCCGACGGATCAGCTCCTCGCTCTTCCCCGAGAACATCGGCCCGCAGATGACCTCCACCCACCCTCGATCTCCGCGTCGGTACATCGGGCGGCAGGCTACATGCCGACGCGACATCGGGCTCCAGATGCCACTGTGCAGTGCCTCCCGTACCCTGGCCTCATGACCGGGCACCTGCCGGATGGCGAGCCGGGGATCGACGTCTGGGGCGACCCGAGGTGGCGGGCGTCGGCCACGGCCTGGCTCGACGACCAACTCCAGGAAGCCGGGCTGGAACGGACCGGCGAGGTCACCCAGCCTCACTTGCGTCCCTGGGCGACCGTGCTCTCCGCCCCGACCACGGGGGGCCGGGTCTGGCTGAAGGCGATGGCGCCCGGCACCATCTTCGAAGTCGGTCTCTACGAGCTGCTGGTCCGTGTCGCGCCCGGGAACGTACTCACCCCGATTGCGTCCGACCCGACCCGGGGTTGGATCCTGCTCCCCGACGGAGGGGCATCGCTCGCCGATCGGCTCGACGGAAACGACCTGTTGGAGCACATGCTGATCGCCCTTCCCCAATACGCCGAGCTGCAGCGCTCGACCATGCCCCATGTGGGCGCGCTGCTCGACCTGGGCCTCGGCGACCTACGCCCGTCACTGCTCCCCGGTCGATTCGACAACGCTCTCGCCGCCTGTCTCGACCCGGGCATCCTGGCTCGGCTCGTCTCGTTGCGTCCCCGGTTCGTCGACTGGTGCCTGCGTCTGGCCGAATCCCCGATAGGGGCCAGCCTGGAACACAACGATCTGCACCCGTGGAACATCCTGGGAGTCGGGAGCGGGGTCCCGGCCACGGCGCCGCCGACTGCCGCGATCTTCTATGACTGGGGCGACTCGGTGGTCGCCCACCCGTTCGGCAGCGCGGTCGGGTCCGTATCGAGAGTGCGGAGGATGTTGCGAAGGCAACCCGACCATCGGGACGTTCGCCGAATGCGTGAGGCGTACCTCGAGGGTTTCGACGACCTGGGGGACCGCCGCGATCTGGACAAGACGCTCGACCTGGCATGTCAGGTGGCCAAGGCCGCCCGTGCCGTGGTCTGGGACCGCTCGGAGACTGCGGTGCGCGAATACCTTGCGCAACTGGCACGGGGCGACATCGGGATCTGACTCCCTCGAGCCAAGCCGCTAGGTGAGCTGATTCTCTCCCGGCACCGGCGTGCGCATCAGCCAAACCGAATTGGCCACACCCAGCGAGAGGGTCATGGCCAGGTAGAACGACCCGCCCGCGGAGAGGAACGGGAGCGGGAGACCGGTGACCGGCATGATCCCGACCGTCATGCCCACGTTGACGAAGACGTGGAACACCATCATCGCCGCCAGACCGGTGGCGATCAGGGCCCCGAACCGGTCGCGGGCGTTGGCCGCGATGACCAGCAGCCGCCACACGATCACGGCGAATGCGGCGATGACCAGGATCCCGCCGACGAAGCCGAGCTGCTCGGCGACCGCAGTGAAGATGAAGTCGGTCTCCTGCTCGGGCACGTACTCGAACGAAGTCTGGGTCCCCTCGGCGAACAACCCCCTGCCGAAGAGTTGGCCGGAACCGATCGCCCGCTTCGATTGCTCCATCGTGTAGCCGATCCCGGTTGGATCGACGGTGTCGGGGTTGAACAGCACCTGGATGCGGTCGAGCTGGTACCTGGCCAGCCAGCCTCGCTGCAGGGTGAGGACCACGGCTCCGGTGGCGGCACCGACGAGGGCGAGCATCTGGCGCCAGGTGGCTCCGGCGACGAAGAGCATCACGAAGAGGATGAACCCGAAGACGAGCGTTGTTCCCAGATCTGGCTCGAAGAGGACGAGGGCTGCAGGAAGCGCCACGATGAGGATGGCACGGATCACCGTCGACCAGGAGAGTTGGCGTTTGCCCACCTCGTCACGGTTGCTGGGCGAGAGGAGTGCAGCGAGGAGCAGGATCACCATGACTTTGGCGAACTCGGCCGGTTGCAGGTTGAACAGGCCAAGGGGGATCCAGCGGCGGGAACCGTTTATCGGCGGGAAGAGATAGACCGCGAACAGACCGATCAGGACCAGCACCGAGATCATCGGGATCAGGTTCTTGAACTCGCGATAGTCGATGTTGGAGACGATGAGGTAGACGGTCAGCCCGGCGGCCACGAAGATCATCTGCCGTTCCATCCCGACCGACCCGGCGCTGCTCGTGGCCGAGTAGATCATGAGCAGCCCGAAACCGGAGAGAGCGAGCATCGTCCCGAACAGAATCCGATCCGACTTGTTGTGACGGCGGTCGACCGCGATCTCACGAAGACGGGATACCACCGCCATCAGTCGGCCTCCACCCCGGCGACGATCGGGGTCGGTTCGTTGCCCATCAGGTATTGCATGATGTGACGGGCCACCGGAGCGGCGATCTGGCCACCGGAGCCTCCCTCGTCGATCAGGACTGCCACCACGTATTGCGGATCGTCGAGTGGAGCCACCCCCACGAACCATGCGTGGTTGTCCCGGGCCGCCGACACCTGAGCGGTCCCCGTCTTGCCTCCCACGTTCTCGACACCCTCTCCGAAAGAGCTGAACGCTGCCGCCGCGGTGCCGCTGTTGACCACCCGGCCCAGGTCGGCGAGTAGCGAGCTCCGGGTCGCCGGATCGATGTCCACCATGACCGGATCTGCGCGGTCGACCGGGATCACATTGCCCTCGGCGTCGACGATCTCGCGCACCACCCGCGGTTCCATCATCCGCCCCCCGTTGACCAGGGCCGCGTATGAGACGGCGACCTGGAGCGGTGTCGCGGTGAAGGCGCCCTGACCGATGGCGAAGTCCATGAGGTCACCGCCCAACCAGGGCGATTCCAGCTCGAGCCGGTCGGGCTCGAGACGAGGCGGCTCGTCCGGGTTCTCGAGCTGGTATTCCTTCCATTCCTCGAACAGCGCTCTGGTCGGGACCGTCCCCGACGCTTCCGAGCTGAGGTCGATGCCGGTCTCCGCCCCGTACCCGACCCGGCTCGCCCAGTCCTGGAGGATGTTCTCCTCCGGTGTGTTCCGATAGGCGAGGTGGGTGCCGAGGGCGACATTCCAGAAGTAGATGTTGCACGAGTTCTCGAACGCACCGTGGATGTCGAGCCAGCCCAGGTTTCGCGGGTCGTACCAGTCGTGCTTGACCCGGGCCGATCCGTCGGCCAGCTGGCCCAGCCCCTCCAGGGTTCCGTCGCAATGGATCAGCTCGCCGTCGACTCCCTCCCCGTCCGGTGGGAAGGGGAGGTGCTCCTCGAGTTTGGCGGTGTAGGTGATCGCCTTGAACGTCGACGCCGGCGGGTACAGGCCGCTTACGGCCAGGTTGTTGAACGCTTTGGTCTCGTTGAGGAGCTGGAACGTCTCCTCGTCGATCCCGGCCACGAAGAGCTGGGGATTGAAGTCGGGATATGAGGCCAGGGCGAGGACGTCGAACGTGTTCACGTCCAGCACCACGGCAGCGGCCCGTTGCGTGTCGTTGAACACCTCTTCGCCGCCGGCCTGGTCATCCTCTTTCACCGAGTTGGAAAGGGCAACGCCGTTCTCCAGGGCGAGCTCGACCAGCTCCTGCAGCTCGATGTCGAGGTTGAGCACGAGCGAGCTGCCCGGGACCGGGTCCACCGGTGGCTTCTGATCGATGACCTGTCCCCGCCGGACCCGGTAGTCGATCGAGCCGCTTGTGCCTTGGAGGATCTCGTCGTAGGTGCGTTCCACACCGAGCTTGCCGATCCGGACATCGCGATCGAGGTCGGGTCGGGCAGCCAGATCGCTCTCCTCGGGCAGCCCGAGATGACCGATGACGTGGGCCAGGGTCGGACCGGCCAGGTAGACCCTCTCCGGGACCTTGACCACCTCGACCCCGGGGAGCTCGTCGAGTGACTCGTTGATGGCGTACGCCGTCTCGATGGACACCGTGGTGACCTGGAAGCGGCCGTTGATCCCTGCCTCCTCATACATGGCATCCAGCCCCACCGGGTCGACTCCGACCAGTGAGGCCAGCTCCTGGATCAGCGCGGACCTCTGATCCGGCTGGACGAAGGTGCGATCGACGATCACCGCCGGGACCATCCGGCTGGTGGCGAGGAGCTTCCCGCTCCGGTCGTAGATGTCACCACGGGCCGCGTAGGAGCTCTTGCTGATCCAGGTCGCATCCTCGGCCGCCTGAGCGATCTGTGGTCCCTCCGCCACCTGGACGAACCAGAGACGAAGCCCGATCAGCGCCAGCATCGATGTGAAGACCACCCCGAGCGTCGTGAGCCTGAGCGCGAACTTCATGGGTACCTGAGCGCCGTCCTGTCGCGGTCGACCAATCGTACGAATGGCGGCGCCAGCAACGCGGCCAGCGCGAGATTGGCCAACGGTACGAGGATCATGACGCTAACCGCGTCTCCTCCGACCAAGCGCGCCTGGCCGAACAGGGTGCCGACCACGATGAGAAGGGTGATGCCGACCAATGTGAGCAGCCCGGCCCAGACCGCGATCGTCACCCTCCCCAGCTCGGCCCTCTCCTTGGTGCGGACGGCGACGTAGGCGACGGTGGTGTAGACCACAGCCCGGGTACCGATCAGCGACGCGCCCAGCAGATCCATGATCAGCCCGGAGAGGAATGCGATGGCCAGCACCGCCTCCGGTCGGACCCTGGTCAGGGCGAGCAGGATTCCGACCAGCATCACGACGTCGGGCGAGACGATCCTCAGCCTCCCGAACAGCGTCGTCTGAACCACGACGGCGAGCAGGACGATGACAGCGATGACCAGCACGGTGCGGCCACGCATCAGCCATCTTCCTGGATGGTGGTCGCGGTCGTGCTGGTCTCGCCGCCATCGAGGGTCGTCGTGGTCACCTCGGGCCGGGTGTCATCCGTGGCGGCGGTGACGGGATCGGGCGGCCAGGCGAGCACGACCACGAAGCGCAGCGCCTCGGGTTCGACGAAGGGGCGAACCGTGGTGGTGAGCGAGGTCGACTGCGGTGATGCATCGGCCAGCACCTCGCCCACCGGGAGGCCGGCCGGGTAATCGGTGCTGGCTGCCGAGGTGAGGACGCGGTCTCCGGCGAGCACCGGCTCCCGGGCGTCGAAGACGTCGAGGTCCATCTCCAGCCCCAGCTCGGAGGAGAAGGCCCGCGAGACCAGAGTCCCGGTCTGGGATCCCACCAGCACGGTCAGACCCTCACGGGTGGCGACGATGGGCAGGATGGTTGCGCTCCCGGTGCTGGCGCTCTTCACCGTGCCGACCACGTACCCGTTGGTGTCGATGACAGGCTGGCCGGCCAGCACGCCGTCCCGGGTCCCCTTGTCGATGATCAACGCCGCATCCACCGCGCCGATCACGTTGGCGATGGTCCTGCCCAGCGCATCCTCGTCGGTCTCGAGGTCGTAGATCTGCTCGAGCAGCTCGAGCTTGGCCAGCTGGTCCTGCACCGCCACCAGCTCAGCCTGGGACTCGGCGAGCTTCGCCGAGAGCGCCGCGTTCTGCTCCCGAAGCGAGGCGACGTTGGAGAGACTGTCGAGGGCGTTTGCCACCGGGCTGACCACAAAGGAGGAGAGGCGTTGCAGCGGGGCGACGATGGTCTGGGTCCCGCTTCGCAGCACGCCGACCACTCCCCCGCCCTGGAGACGGACGTCGAATGTCATCAGGAGGACACCGATCACCAGGAGGCTGATGAAGGTGGGGAGTGCTCGGTCGGATCGCTTCGAGGTCAGCATGGCTCAAGACGGGCCGGGGCGGTCATGGCCGGGATGACGACACGAGCACGTCCTGCAACGTGTCGAATTCCTCCAGACATTTCCCCGAGCCGAGCACCACCGACTGCAGCGGATTCCCCGCAGTGACGATGGGCATACCCGTCTCATGAGCCAGGCGATGATCCAACCCCACCAGGAGCGCCCCGCCCCCGGTGAGAACGATTCCCCGCTCGACGATGTCGGCCGCCAGCTCCGGCGGCGTCTTGTCGAGGGTGTACTTGACCGCGTCGACGATCGCCTGGGTCGGCTCCTCGATGGCCTCCCTGATCTCCGGGCTGGAGAGGAGGATCGTCTTCGGAAGGCCGGTCACCAGGTCGCGGCCCCGAACCTCGGCCGACGGCTCGTCCGCATAGGGCCAGGCTGAGCCCACGGCCAGCTTGAGCTGCTCGGCGGTTCGCTCACCGACCAGCACGTTGTACTCCTTCTTGACCCAGTCGATGATCGCCGTGTCGAGCTCGTCTCCGCCGACCCGGATCGAGCGGGACACGACGATGCCGCCGAGCGAGATGACCGCCACCTCGGTGGTCCCGCCGCCGATGTCGACCACCATCGAGCCGGCCGGCTCCCCGATGGGCAACCCGGATCCGATCGCGGCCGCCATCGGCTCCTCGATGGTGTAGGCCCTGCGGGCGCCGGCGTGATAGGCGGCTTCCTCGACGGCTCGCCTCTCGACCGGGGTGATGCCCGAAGGGACACAGACCACTATTCGGGGGCGGGCCCATTTTCTCCGGTGCACCTTCTGGATGAAGTAGCGCAGCATCTTCTCGGTGACGTCGAAGTCGGCGATCACCCCGTCGCGGAGGGGGCGGATGGCGGTGATGTGGGCCGGAGTGCGGCCGATCATTCGCTTGGCTTCCATGCCCACGGCCAAGGCGCGGCCGTTCTGTGAGTTGATCGCCACCACCGACGGTTCGTTGAGGACGATGCCTCCACCGCGCACGTACACCAGGGTGTTTGCTGTTCCCAGATCGATGGCCATGTCCTGACCAGCGAATGAAAGAAGGTTTTCAGCCATGGCTGATGTCGACTCCCGCGATGACCCGAGGAGTGTAGGTGTCCGCCCGATGTTGTGCCATAGCTGGTTTCACCCTATCCAACGCTGGGACAACCGCTAATCGAGGGACTCGGCCGGAGTCACCGGAAATAGATCTGAAGCTCCCTCGCCGCGCTCTCCGGCCCATCGGACCCATGGACGATGTTCTGTGTCACCTCGAGGCCGAAGTCACCCCTGATCGTCCCCGCAGCTGCCTGCTTCGGGTCGGTGGCCCCCATCAGGGCCCGGCAAACCGAGATGGCCGACTCGCCGGACCATTCCATCGCCACCACCGGGCCCGAGGTGATGAACTGGAGCAGGTCGGGGAAGAAGGGCTTGTCCACGTGCTCCTCGTAGTGCCGACGCGCCAACGCCTCGTCGATCTGGAGACTTCGGATCTTCTCCAGTGTGAGGCCCTTTCGCTCGAAACGAGCGATGACCTCACCGACCAGCCCGCGGGAGACCCCATCGGGCTTGATCATGATGAACGTGTTCTCGATCGCCATGTGCGAGTGGAGGGTAACGGCGACTTGGACGGCCGCAGCCGCCCAGGGCGGGTCGCCGGGGATGGCTCCGACCAGGACGCCTCAGACCAGCAGCTTGCGTGCCTCCCCGACCAGATAGAGAGAGCCGGCGACGAGGACGGCGCCGTCGGGCCCGGCCTCGGCTCTGGCCATGTCGATGGCGAGCTCCACCTCTTCGGCCACCAGCACCGGGACGTCGACCAGGTCGGCGATCCTCTCCGCCAGCCGGGACGGCGGCACCGATCGCTCCGACGCGGGCGCCGTCGTGACGACACCCTCGACCAGCGGGGCGAGGCTGATCATCATCGCCTCGACGTTCTTGTCCCCCATCACCCCGAGGACGAGTTGCCATCTGGTCGTCGGATACTCCTCTTCCAGCGAATCGGCGAGCACCGCCACTCCGTCGGCGTTGTGGGCACCATCCAGCATCACCAGCGGCTTGGCACCGACCACCTCCATCCGGCCTGGAACCGTCGCCGTGGCGACCGCGGCCCGCACCGCTTCCTCGTCGAGCTTGCGCCCGAGCAAGGCTTCGGTGGCGGCCACTGCGTTGGCCAGGTTGACCAACTGGTATCGGCCGTGCAGAGGGAGGAAGAGATCCTCGTAGGTGTCCTCCGCGCCGGCGATCGTCGTCAGCCAGCCGCCCACGCCGCGCTCGGCGTCCAGCACCGAGAAGTCCTTGCCATAGTGCCTGTGGTGGATTCCGAGCTCTCGGGCGCGGGTCTCTGCGACCTCGAGGGCATCATCGGGGAGGGGTCCGCTCACCAGGATCGAGTTGGGTCCGGCGATGGCCAGCTTCTCGCCGGCGATGGTGGCAACGTCCTCGCCCAGGTACTCGGTGTGCTCGATGCCGATGCTGGTCAGGACGCACACCTCGGCGTCGACCACGTTGGTCGCATCCAATCGCCCTCCCAACCCGACCTCGAGGACGGCGGCATTGACCGCCTTGTCCGCGAACAAAGCGAAAGCCGCGGCGGTGGTGAGCTCGAAATAGGTGTTGGCCTCCGCACCAGCCTTCTCCCTGAGCAGGGCGAAAGCTGCGACGTCGGACACGGCGAGGGCGAACTCCTCTTCGCTGGCGGCTTTCCCGTTGATGGAGAGACGTTCCTCGATCTTCTCCAGGTGCGGTGACGTGTAGGTCCCCGTGCTCAGACCGTGGGCCACCAGTAGGAGGGTGGCGAACCGGGAGGTGGAGGTCTTCCCGTTGGTCCCGGCGACGTGGATGATGGGATAGCCGTCATCGGGCCGGCCCATGTCGTCGAGGAGCCCCTCGATGCGCTCGAGCCCGGGTTTGACCCCGAGGGCGATGTGACGGTCCAGGTATGCGAGGGCTTCGGTGTAGTCCATGGAAAAGCCCCGGGAGGGTAATCCCGGGGCTCTCCCTTCCAATCGCCGGGCCTAGCTGTCGGCGAGGCCCTCTTCCCGCCGTGTGGCGAAACGAACCAGCAACACCCCGGATGCGAGCAGCACCACGGAGGCCCAGGCCAGGACGTCGGTGTCGATACCGGTGAACGGCAGGACCACGACCGCCTCGACCTCATCCTCGACTTGGTCATCGTTCTCGATCACTTCGCCGAGAACGGAGTCGGGGCAGGCCACCACGGTGAAGCCTCCCGTGGCCTCACCGCTCAGGGTGAACCCGCTCGCCGTCGTGGCAACCCAGGTGTAGCTTCCCGCAATCAGAGACTGGGTGCCGCCGGTTCCCGTGAACGTGGCGACCACCTTGGCGTCCTTGTCCATGATCGACAAGGTGAGTGCAGAATTGGGATCGATGGAGACGGTGACCGACCCAAGAGCAGTCGGGGCGCCCACGACGCAATTCCCGTGCGTCACGATCGCAGTCGCCACACATGGGTCGATGGTGAACTCACCGGAGGTCGCTTGACCCTCGGGGAACTCGAACCCGCCGCCCGGGACGGCCTGCCACGTGTACGTGCCCGGCGCCAGCTCCTGCGAGCCGCCGCTGCCGGTGAATTGAGCGACGACATCGAGCTCCGAGTCGAATACGGTCACGACCGCGCCCGAGGATGCGTCGATGAACACCGTGACCGAGCCCTGTGGCCCGTCAACGATCTCACACTCGCCGCCGGCAACCACCACCGAAGCCTCACAAGGGTCGACGGTGAAGCTGCCATTGGTGGGTCCGGTCAGCTCGAACCCGCTGGCCGCAGTGGCACTCCAGTTGTAGGTCCCCGGTGCCAGGGCCTGTGACCCGCCGGCTCCGGAGAAGTTGTAAGGGCCACCGGCTCCGGTGACGACCACCGTCGCACCCGAAGTCGGGTCGATGGTCACCGTGACCGAGCCCAGCGGATTCCCCTGCTGGTCGAGCGAGCACTCCCCGGAGGCGACGACGACCGAAGCCTCACAGGGCTCGATCTCGAACTGTCCGTTCTCCGCGCCACTCAACTCGTATCCGGAGGCCGCAGTGGCCTGCCAGTAGTACGTGCCGGGAGCGAGATCGAGGACCTGGCCGTCCCCGAGGGCGCCACCGATCGCGCCGGTGTAATTGGAATTCGCATACACCTGCACCGTGGCACCCGAGCCTGGGGCGATGGCAAACGAAACCGAGCCCTGGGCTGTTCCCTGGGTCACTTCGCACACCTGCGGCTGCGGGGTCACGGTGACATCGTCGGTGCAGTCCTGATCCACGAGGAATTGCCCCGTGACATTGACCTGGCCGCCGGCGACGCCATTGTCCCAAGGCCCGACCGTGCGTGCCCGAACCTCGATGCTGCTGCCCCAGTAGGCGCTGGCATCGAATTCGCCGCTGAATCGGTAGTTGTTGCCCGCGGTGAAAGCGCCGCTGCCAACCTGTGTCCAGGAACCGCTGCCGGCCACACTCACCTCGATGCGAACGTCGGCGTGACCCGAGCCCGGGGTGCCATCGGTCTTCCAACTGATCGCGTCGTACTCGACGTACGGCTTGTGATCGACACATGTCTTGCTGGCCGATATCTCCGGATGATGCGCGAGCGCAGCCGGCGCCAACATCACCATCAACGACATCAGAACCGCAAAAGCGGAAAGAATCGTCAGGAAGCGTTCGAACCTTCTGCGGTGGGTAATCGTGGCAAAGCTCATGCTTTCCCCCCAACGCAAACAACGCGCCATTGGCGCGTCACGGTTGCCTCGCCCCAGACGACCGTGGTCGTCTCCCTCATGAATTCCCCTATCCCTTCATATACCGGGACAGGCCGGTCTCACCACTAGCTCCACCAGACCCAGGTGACCGTTTTGCAGGTCTGGCTTCACAGCCTCCCATTCTCCCTAAACATGCCGCCCACTTCTGAGCAGCCCCCACATACTGAATCGGGGCACGGTGGATGTCAACGGGTCGTTAGACCCAGTCGCCAGGGTGCGGGCAATCGTTGGTCCGCGAGTGACGAGGGGTCCCGATCGAGCCGGGACCCCTCACCTCGTGGCGTTGCCTCAGAATTCTGCCTCTTTGCTCCTCGACGCGATGACCAGGACCGATCCCAAGACCAGGATCTCGCCCCCGAGCAGGAGCCATCCCAGATCGGTCGACCCGGTGAACGGCAAGGTCTCCGCCACTACGGCGGGTCCGGCCGAGGTGGTCACCTCGGTTGGAAGCACCTCGCTGAACACGGTCGTGGTCGTGGCCCGGGTCGTGGTCGTGACGACGATTGGCAACACCTGGTCGGGTACCGTCGTCGATGTCGTCGATGTCGTAGTGACCACCTCATCGGAGACACACGTCACCGCGTTGGTGGCATTCACCGTGATCAGCGTGTCGTCATCGACCTTGGGGATCGCCAAAGTCGCCGGCAGATCCGACTCGTAAGTGCAGGCCGCCGGCAGCCCGGTCACCCTCTCCTCGAGGGAAACGTTCTTCCCCTGGAGCTCTGTCACCTCGATGACCTCACCGGCGGCGATGGGACCATGACCGTCGATGAAGAACACCACCTCGACCTGTCCCGGATCGTCCCCGACCCAGCTCTTCACGAACTGCAGGGTCACTTCCGGCTCATCGCACCGGTTACAAGCCAGGTCGCTGCCGGCCGCTCCGGCCGCCAATGCAGCCAGCCCGACCAACAGGGCGACGAGGATCGCGGTCACAACCGTGCGTCTCAGAACATGTGTGAGGACCCGCATCTTCCACTCCTTCCCGGGAAGTGGCCGGTCTCACTATTGGCTCCACCTGACCCGAGTGACCGCTGCAACAGATCAGGGTTCACAGCCTCCCATTCCCCCGAGACCACCGCACAGTCATCCGCCCCCGGAGACCACGCGAATGGTCATCGAGGACATTGTTGGATCGCCGGGCCAGGTTTGCCCAGTGCTCATGTGCCCGAAATCGGCGCCACAAGTCCCGTTGCGAGAGGGACGTGGGCGGTGGGCCCGTAATGGGACGGGCCCCGGTCTCCCGGGGCCCGTCTTCCTCTGCTCAGCGACTCTTGCCCGACCTACTCCGTCTCTTCCCTTCTCGAGCCGACCACCAGCACGCCACCCAGGGCGAGTGCGACGGTGGCCACCGCGACCAGCGACCCGGTATTGGACCCGGTGAAGGGGAGCACGACCACCGCGCCCACCTCGTCGGCAACTGTTGGCGGGGTGATCGAGATGCCCCCGACTTCCTCGGGAAGCGATCCCCCGGCCGGGCCATCGACAGTGGGGGCGTTCGTCTCCGTCGTTCCGCCCGTAGTCGCATCGGACCCGGATACCGCTCCAGGCAGCGTGGTCGTGGTCGTGGTCGTGGTGCTAGTAGTGGTAGTGGTGGTGGTGCTCGTCGTGGTTGTGGTAGTGGTCTTGTCGTGGTCCTTGTCGTCGTCGTGGTCCTTGTCGTCGTAGTCCTTGTCGTCCTTGTCGTAGTGCGTCGTGTCGGAGGACCAGTCATGATCCTTGCCTTTGGTCGACGCATCGGCTGGACCGCTCACAACTATCGACAATGCCCACACCAAGAACAAGACCATGATCGAGGCGATGATGACGCGTGAGCGTCGCATGCTGATCAGCATCTCCCATCCCTTCGTGTATGGGACGGGCCGGTCTCACCACTGGCTACCCCGCGACCCAGGTGACCGTTTTGCAGGCCGGGGGTCTGTGCCTCCCTGCTTCCCCTATTTGGGTGACTGTCCGACAGTCGGAATCAGGATACCCGGCGAGGCCGACGCGGTCGGTTTATCGGTGTGTAGCGCCCGATTTTCGGCTGGATCAGGCCGACTTCTCGGCGGGGCCGGTGTCCTCACGAGCAGGGACCAGTGTGGGGTTGACCTTCTCCGCCACCACGTCGCGATCGATCACGACCTGTTCGACATCGGTGCGGGACGGGAGGTCGTACATGGTGTTGAGCAGCACTTCTTCGAGGATGGCCCGGAGACCGCGGGCCCCGGTCCCCCGCTTGATCGCTTGGGCCGCGATCGCATCGAGTGAGTCCGGGGTGAACACCAACTCGACGGAATCCATCTCGAACATGCGGGCGTACTGCCTGGTGAGGGCGTTCTTGGGCTCGGTGAGAATCCTGATCAGGGCCTCCATGTCGAGGTCTTCGACGGTCGCCATGACAGGGAGCCGGCCGATGAACTCGGGAATGAGCCCGTACTTCATGAGGTCTTCGGGCATCACCTGATTGAGCAACTCGGAGGGACGCCCATCGGCCTTGCCCCGCACTTCGGCGCCGAATCCGACACCTCTGCGCCCTACCCGATTGGCGATGATGTCCTCGAGCCCACCGAAGGCCCCCGCACAGATGAACAGGATGTTGGTGGTGTCGAGTTGGATGAACTCCTGATGGGGATGCTTGCGGCCGCCCTGGGGCGGAACCGACGCCACCGTGCCCTCCAGGATCTTGAGCAGTGCCTGTTGCACTCCCTCCCCGGACACGTCGCGGGTGATCGAAGGGTTCTCGGCCTTGCGGGACACCTTGTCGATCTCGTCGATGTAGATGATCCCCTGCTGGGCTCGGTTGACGTCGTAGTCGGCGGCCTGGAGCAGTTTGAGCAGGATGTTCTCGACATCCTCTCCGACGTAGCCAGCCTCGGTGAGACTGGTGGCGTCGGCAATGGCGAAAGGAACGTTCAGTTGCCGAGCGAGGGTCTGGGCGAGGAGGGTCTTGCCCGACCCGGTGGGCCCGATCAGCAGGATGTTCGACTTCTGCAGCTCCACATCACGCTGGATCTCACCGCCCCTGATCCGCTTGTAGTGGTTGTAGACCGCAAC
>DASUSU010000057.1:0-3767 GCA_036374915.1 Acidimicrobiia bacterium
GGTTCCGAAACCTGACCCGGCTGTCCAAGATGGGCATTCCGACGATCGCCATCGTCTTCGGCAGCTCCACCGCCGGCGGCGCCTACTTCCCCGCCATGTGCGACTACGCAGTGATGGTGAAAGAGCAGGCCAAGGTGTTCCTCGGCGGTCCACCGCTGGTCAAGATGGCCACCGGGGAGGAGTCGACCGACGAGGAGCTGGGCGGGGCAGAGATGCACTCCCGGATCTCGGGCCTGTCCGACTACTTCGCCCAGGACGAGCACGAGGCGATTCGGATGGGCCGGGACATCGTCAGCCATCTCAACTGGCGCAAGCTGGGCTACGGCCCGACCAAGGACCCCGACCCCCCGGTGCACGAGGTCGAAGACATCCTCGGGGTGATCCCGTCCGATCTCCGGGTCCCCTTCGACATGAGGGAGATCCTGGCCCGGGCCCTCGACGGCTCCCGGTTCGAGGAGTACAAGGCGGTCTACGGGACCTCGATCCTCACCGGCTGGGGCTCGATCCACGGCTTCCCGGTGGGGGTGATCGCCAACCAGCAGGGGGTGATCTTCTCCGAGGAGGCGCAGAAGGCGACCGAGTTCATACAGCTCTCCAACCGCTACGACACCCCGCTCATCTTCATCCACAACACCACCGGGTACATGGTGGGCAAGGCCTACGAGCAGCGAGGGATCATCAAGGACGGAGCGAAGATGGTCAACGCGGTGGCCAACTCCGAGGTCCCTCACATCGCCCTCATGGCCGGGGTCTCATATGGGGCGGGGAACTACGGGATGTCGGGTCGGTCCTACGAGCCCCGTTTCGTCTTCGGCTACCCAAACCACAAGGTCGCGGTGATGGGCCCCACCCAGCTGGCCGGGGTCATGTCGATCATCGCCCGCCAGGCGGCTGAGTCACGGGGCGAGGCCTTCGACGAGGCCGAGGACGAGAAGCGCCGAAAGGAGATCGAGACCCAGATCGAGGCCGAGGAGCTCGCCTACTTCTCCACTGCCCGGGTCCGCGACGACGGTCTCATCGATCCGCGAGACACCCGACATGTGCTCGGGATCGCCCTCTCCGCCACCCACTCCGCCGAGGTGAAGGGGACCGATCGTTTCGGCGTGTTCAGGATGTGATCAGCCGGCGATGAACGACATCCGGACCTTTCGGGTCCGATTGTCGACATTGGTGTCGACCAGCACCACCGATTGCCACGTGCCCAAGGTCATGCGTCCTGCCATGACCGGGATGGTCACGCTGGGCGAGACGAACCCCGGGAGGACATGGTCCCGTCCGTGACCCGGGCTGCCGTGCTCGTGAAGCCACCCCGGCTCGGCGGGGAGCAGGCGGTCGATGGCGGTGAGCAGGTCCTGGTCGCTGCCGGCGCCCGTTTCGATGATGGCCAGACCGGCGGTGGCGTGGGGGACGAACACCGAGAGCAAGCCGTCGCCGCGCCCTGAAGCGAAGCTGGCCAGGTCGGCGGTGATGTCGACCACCGCCGGCCGACCTCCGGTTGCGACCACGAGCTCCTCGGTGTCCATCACCTCACGCTACCGGTCGTCTCCCCACCACTCCCGTCAGGGCAGAGTGCGCCTCGACCTCGGCCTTGTAGGCGGCATCGATGGCCGCGGACAGAGACGCGAGGGTGTCGTCGATCTCGGAGTCGCTCAGCGGCAGGCCCGGCTCGAACCGGGCGGCCAACTCGTTGAGCTCCTCGGCTGCCTCCGCCGCCTCGGGGTCTCCTGCGTCTCCTCGACGCACCGCCTCCCTTCGCCGCCGGGACAGGTCCACCGCTTCCCGCAACGGCTCGAACCCGTCGGGCAAGGTTGCATGGGCGACGTCGTCCCATGCCTCGGCGGCATCCCGGTAGCGCTCGGCGACCTCGGTGAGCCCGGGACGCCCGAGCAATGAGCCTGCATCGTCGAGGAACTCGGCATAGAGCGGGCGCAACGAGCCACCGGCGATCCCGATCTCCGAGACTGCTTCGTGGGTGCTGCGCAAGGCGCCCCACAGCCCGACCCGGTCGGCAAAGACCCTCTTCCAACCCTTGCCGGTGTCGGAGGTCGTCATCCTGGCCCACTTCGAGAAGGCAGGCAGCGAGAACGAGTCCGATCTCGAAGCGAGATGCTCCACGGCGTCGGCGAGACCAGCTTCGACGGCTCGCGCCAGCCGGTCGGTGGTAATGACGTCCGCGGGCTCGACCACGACCATCCGGTTCTTGTAGGACGGGATTCGGCCCCGCGCCGTAGCCATCGCCTCCGCAGGGACGGTGAGCCGGCCCGAGCTCCGGTCGTCGACCTGATAGCGGGCGGAGTCGGCTCCCACCACCGCGATCGGATAACCCCACTCTCCCGCCTCCTCCCGGGGAAGATGCCAGTAGGGCAGATCGGCCACGGACACCTCGACCATCACCGAATGACCCGCCTCGACCGCTTCGTCGAGCTGACGTCTCGCCTTGACCACGCCCGAGGTCTGTTCCCGCCGGAACTGGGCCCCGATCCGGTCGAGCAACGTGTCAACCCAGCGGTCGGGGTATTGCCAGCGGTTGCGAAACCCGGCGACTACGACCCGACGGCCGCCCGGAGCATGGGGAGAAGGCCTGTGGTCGGTCTCCGGCGCGAACTCCCACAGTATGTAGCCGGCGCCGAGCCCGCCCCCGATCCCGAGCAGGAACGCTTCGGACAGTCGACCGTCGGGGCCTTCGACGCCGGCATCCGCGAGGATCCGGGCCAGGGCGGAGGTGTCGGGATGGACCCCGACATCGGGGGCATGCCCGTCCCCGCCCACCACGTGGCGGCGGGCGGTCATGTAGCTCTCGCCCGTCTTCTCCATCCGGGCGCGGATGCGCTCCTTGAGCTTCTTGTGTGCAGTCATCATCGACCTCCATCGGCTGCCGCCCCGAGCCCACACCCCGTGCGGCGGCGACCGCGAGTCGACGACGTTCGACATCTTCCGATGGCAAGGGGGCCACCTTTCCCTGCGCATTGCCGGGCGGTGTGGGCGCACGGTCTGCAGATGTGGCGTGGAAGCACGCCGGAACCGGACACTAGCGAACCAGGGTGGTGTCCGTCGGTACGGCACCGACCTGCCTGCCCGTCGCGGCAGGCTATGCCGCGCTCAACCGGCGCGCTCGGCTGCCTCTCGGAGCCAGCGAACCACTTCCTCGTCGAGATCCTCGAGCCGGCGCACTTCGAGGTGATGCATCCAGTGCTTGCTCGCCGGGTGTACCACCTCTTTCCAACGTTCGGAGTCGTCGTGACGTCCGAGGGCGATGGAGAGGACTACTTCTGCTTCGGGCTTGGCCAGGTACTTCCCCGGCGGCCAGAGATAGGCAAAGCCGCGCTTGCGACGGAACGCCACCTGACTCTTCGTGGTGCGAACCTCCACGTCGCCGATGTCTTCCAGGATCGAGCTCACCATTTCGCAGACACTCACCCCGAAGGGGTGCGCGGCGAAGAGATCCTCCGGTTCCACGACCCATCATCCCACCGAAATAGGGGGAGCCGTCACCGCTCGGCGTGAGTTCAGCCGGTGAAGTCGACCACCACGTCGCGGTAGCCGAGACCAAGCAGGAAGTCGGTGAGGACCTGACGGGCGTTGGATTCGGCGTCGGCGAGGATGCCGTCGTCGAGTGCCCCCTGGACCAGCACCTCCTCCGCCACCTGGCGGGCGTCGGTCTCCAACCTCGGGTCGCCCTTGGTGAACAGCCCCGTCTCCCGGTCCAGGATCTGAGTCGCCTCGTTGTCGACCGACACATACTGGATCTGAGCCGCAGGTACCACGAT
>DASUSU010000058.1:0-7048 GCA_036374915.1 Acidimicrobiia bacterium
TGGAGCCGGAGATCCAATTTGTCGGATTCGACGATGACCATTGACCCACGCCTAGTCGAACGAAGACGCGAGGTGGCCGAGGACCGGGCCCGGCGCAAGGTCGGTCGCCTGGTTCGTCTTCTCGTCGCCCTCGGGTCGGTCGGCGCCATCGCCTGGCTCCTGCTCTCGCCCCTGCTCAGTGTCGACCAGGTGACCACGACCGGCATCCGGGTCAGCTCGGCCCACGCCGCGCTGGTCGAGCACGGTGTCATCGCGGGCAGGCCGATGATCCTGATCAGACCGGAGGGGATCGAGGACGCCCTGGAGACGGACCCGTGGGTCAAGGAGGCGGTGATCAGACTGGAGTGGCCCGATCAGGTCCTGGTCACGGTGGAGGAGAGGGTGCCGACCGCGTGGCTCGCCACCGAGGACGGGTGGGGGAGTTATGCGGTCGACGGGGTCGAGCTGTCGTCGTCACCGGAGCCCGACGCCACCTTGCCCTGGATCGAGCTGGGGCCGACCGGCGACGACGTTTCCCGGCAACGCCTGCTGGGGGCACTCGAGTTCGCCGACTCCCTGCCCGAGGAGCTCAGGGAGGGAGCACGGGTCAGGGTGGAGGCCGATGGGGAGCTGTGGGCCCAGGTTGCCGGCTTTCAGGTGCGTCTCGGTCGGGCCGTCGAGATGAGGGCGAAGGCGTTGAGTCTTGCCGCGTTGATCCGGGAGCAGCCCGCCCCTGGGTCGATTCTCACCCTGATCGCGCCGACACATCCGGCGGTGACCCCGCCCTGACCCGGGGAAGGTCAAGGGTCAAGGTCTAGTTGAGGCTGAGAGATTGGCTCTTTACTAACTCGGAGGCGAACGGTAAACCTCTACTTCAGCTTTCGATAACACTGGAGGAATTGTCGTGAACTCGTCGAGCGGCGGCTATCTGGCCGTCATCAAAGTCGTAGGGATCGGCGGGGGCGGCGTCAACGCCGTCAACCGCATGGTCGAGGCGGGCATACGCGGAGTCGAGTTCATCGCCCTGAACACCGACGCCCAGGCATTGCTGATGAGCGATGCCGATGTCAAGCTCGACATCGGTCGTGAGGTGACCAGAGGTCTGGGCGCGGGCGCCAACCCGGAAATCGGCCGGGCCGCCGCCGAGGAGCACAAGGCCGAGTTGGAGGACGTGCTCAAGGGATCGGACATGATCTTCATAACCGCCGGCGAGGGCGGCGGGACAGGTACCGGTGGCGCACCGGTCGTGGCCGAAGTCGCCCGTTCCGTGGGGGCCCTGACCGTCGGAGTGGTGACCAGGCCGTTCGGGTTCGAGGGGAGACGTCGCGCGGTGCACGCCGAACAGGGCATCGACGACCTCAAGGATGCGGTCGACACCCTCATCGTGATCCCGAACGACCGGCTCCTCGACGTCGGTGACCCGAGTGCGCCGATCGCGGAGACATTCAGGCTCGCCGATGAGGTGTTGATGAGCGGTGTCGCCGGCATCACCGACCTGATCACGACGCCCGGGCTGATCAACGTCGACTTCGCAGACGTGCGGACGATCATGTCCGACGCCGGGTCGGCGGTCATGGGCATCGGACGTGCCACCGGGGAGAACCGGGCAAAGCAGGCCGCGGAGCGGGCCATCTCCAGCCCCATGCTGGAGACCTCGATGGAGGGAGCGAAGGGAGTGCTGCTCTCGGTGTCCGGCCCTTCGTCGATGACGCTGCACGAGGCCACCGAGGCGGCTCGGGTGGTTGCCGATCACGCCGACACCGAGGCCGACATCATCTTCGGAGCCATCGTCGACGACGATCTGGGCGAGGAGATGAAGGTGACGGTCATCGCCGCCGGCTTCCAGGCGAGGAGAGGGGCCAGGCAGACCCCGACCCGTTCCACCGCCCGCTCATACTCCGGGTTCGACGAGGGAGACGACTCCCTCGACATCCCCACCTTCGTCCAGGGATGAACCGGCCCCCCGGGGTCGACGGGGTGGCCTTCACCGACGGGGCCGAAGGCGACCAACGCAACGACATGACCGCCCGCTCCGCGGTGTCGGCATGGCTCGGCATCTCGCGGCGATGGGCGACGGTGCGTCAGGTCCACGGGACCACCACGACCAGGGCCGTCGAGCCGGGCGAGTTGACGGAGGCGGACGGATTGTGGACCGATGTCCCCGGTCTGCCGCTTGCCGTATTCACCGCCGATTGCTTCGGTGTGGTCTTGCGCGCCGAGTCGGCGGTGGGCGTGGCCCACGCCGGCTGGCGAGGGGCGGCCAGCGGGGTAGTCACCGCGCTACGGGCGGAGATGACCGCCCACGGGCACGAGCCGACATCTGCCGCAATCGGCCCCGGGATAGGGCCGTGCTGCTTCGAGGTCGGTCCCGAGGTGAGCCGGAGATTCCCCGACGATCTCGCCGAGACGACTTGGGGAACGGTGTCGGTCGACCTGGCCTCCTGGTTGCGAAGGCAACTGGGAGGGATGGAGGTCTGGATCTCGGGCGCATGCACCATGCACGACCCGGGTCTGTACAGCCACCGTCAGAATCGCACACTGCTCCGCCAAGCCAGCCTGGCCTGGATCCCATGAGCTACCGGGAAGTGGTGTCGAGGGCGGCGTCGGCCGCGATCAGGGCGGGCCGGAGCCCCGATGCCGTCACCCTTGTCGCGGTATCGAAGGCCAAGCCGATCTCGGACATCGAGGCCGTCTACCAGCTGGGCCATCGTGACTTCGGGGAGAACCGGGCCCAGGAGATGGCGGAGAAGGCGGCTCGGTTGCCCGGCGACATTCGCTGGCATTTCGTCGGTGGCCTGCAGGCCAACAAGGCTCGCCTGGTCCGACCGATAACCCATCTGCTCCACTCGATGGACCGGGTGTCTCTCGGCGCAGCCTGGGCCAAGGGCAGCGGTCTGCCCCCTCCGGTCCTGCTCCAGGTGAACACGGGCCGGGAGCCGCAGAAGTCGGGAGTGCTGCCGGAACAGGCGAGGGACACACTGGAGCGGATCGTGGAGCTGGGGATCGAGGTGAAAGGGCTGATGGCGATACCTCCGATCAGCGAAGACCCCGAGGCGCAGCGTCCCCACTTCGCCTTGCTCCGCGATCTCCGCGACGAGCTCTCCAAGGACCACCCCGGCATCGAAGAGCTCTCGATGGGCATGACCGATGACTTCGAGGTCGCCGTGGAGGAAGGCTCCTCAATTATCCGCGTCGGCCGGGCTATCTTTGGGGAACGCACCTGACCGGAGTGGTATGTCGTCACTTTTCTCGAAAGCTCTCGTGTATCTGGGGCTCGTCGACGAGGACCAGATGGACTCCGAGACGGGAGAACGACCCCAGCCCGGGCCCATCGAGGAGCCGAGTCGCCGGGTCGAGCCGCGCCGGGTGGAGCCGCGCCGGGTCGAGCCCATCCCGCAGAGCAGGCGGGTGGAACCGCCTCCCACCTCACGGGCGGCAACCCGTCCCCAGATCAGGGAGGGGACCGAGACGATAGGTCTGGTGCGCCCGGTCGACGTCCAGTCGGACATCATCCTCGTCGAAGAGTTCGGTGATGCCAGGATCCTGGCCGATCGGGTGCGCGACCGCGTCCCCGTCGTACTCGACATGCGCGAGGCCGACCACGACCTGGTGCGGCGGGTGGTCGACTTCTCCTCCGGCCTCATCTATGCCCTGGACGGCTCCATGCGCAAGGTCGGCGACGGGCTCGTCGTGGTCCTTCCCCCGAGGGTGACGCTGAGCAGGGACGAGAAGCGACGTCTCTCCAACCTGGGCGCCTACGAGCTCGACGACGTCGACGACTGACCTGTGGACGTCGCCGGCATCCTGATCCTGGTCCTTCAGGTCTACTTCTATGCGGTGATCGCCTGGGTGATCCTCTCTTGGATCCCGACCTCGTCGGTGCACCCGCTGGGCAAGCTGAACGTCTTCCTCGATCGGATCATCTACCCGGTGATCCTCCCGCTCCGTCGTGTCATCCCGCCGGTTCGGATCGGCGGGGGGATGCTCGATCTCTCACCGATCGTGCTCATCATCGGGCTCCAACTCCTGATCCGTGTGATCGCCCGGGTGCTCTGATCCTTGGAGCGATGCGCCTCAATTCGTAATCTCACCACCTGAAGAAGCAAGGGGCACAGTCATGGCAATAACACCCGCGGACATCGAGAAGAAGACCTTTTCCACGGCTCTGCGCGGTTACGACCTCGACGAGGTGGACGACTTCCTCGACGAGATGGTCGTGGCTGTGCGCGAGTTGGAGGAGGAACTGGCCCGGGCCAGGGATCGGATCGCCCAATTGGAGCAGGACCCGGGCGCCCCGACTCCGGGCCCAGCTGCAGCGGAGACTCCCCAGGCTGCGGCGCCGGGCATCGACGAGTCAGCCGTGGGCCGGGCCCTGGTGGCGGCGCAACAGGCGGCCGACCGGATACTGGAAGAGGCCCGCGAGGAGGCGGAGCGGGTCGTGAGCGAGGCGCGCTCCGAGGCGGACACCTTCGCCAGGGATCGCGAGCAGCGGCGGGCGGCGATGGAAGCGGAGATGGCCGACATGAACGGGCTGGTCGCCGGGGTGCGCACCCAGCTCGCAGTACTCGCCACGACGGTTGCGGACAAGCTCGACGAGATGGACGCGGCGGTTGCGGACGTGAGAGGCAGGGTCGCCGGTGAGGTGGGCGCCGAATATCACGATGATGAGACCCCCGAGCCGGATCGCCCCGAGCCGGCGGGCGTGGAGCCAGAGAGCCCCGATCTGCCGAGCGGCGGCGACACCACCCCGGATGAGCCCGACCAGCTCGACTCCCGGGACGAGGACGAAGAGGACGAAGAGGGCGAAGACGACGACCGGTCCGGGCTGGAGATCGACATCGAGGACTCGGACACCGACGAGGAAGAATCGGCGGGCTCGTCGGAGATCGAGGGGTTTCCTCTCGAGGGCGAGGACGAGGAGATCTGACCCGGGGGGCGGTGCCCCGGTCCCTCCTATTCGGCGGGCAACGGTGTCATCTGCCCTCGCCGGCCGGGGAGATCTCGATTGCGACTTCCCGGTCGCCGAGATCGATGACAGCGGGCAGGGGGGAGTCGGATTGGCTGATCGAGGAGGCGAGCAGCTCCGAGGCGATCAGGTCATCGTGAGCCGCGAAGGCAGCCCGCACCTCCCGGTCCTCGCTCCACCACTTCATCTCGATCCGATCGGTGACGTCGAGCCCGGCATCCCGCCGCATCCTCTGCACCCGGCTCATGATCTCGCGGGCCAGTCCTTCCAGGAGCAGGTCGTCGCTGACCCTGGTGTCGAGCACGACGGCGAGGTCGGTGCCTGTCTCCACGACGGTCCCCTCCCGCGGTGTCCGATCGACCAGGACGTCGTCCTGGCTCAACTGGTGACCGGCCACGGTCAGCGTCCCGCCGCCGAGAAGGGTCTCCAACTCGTCCTGGCCCAGAGCTGCGATCCCGGCGGCAACTTCGGGCATGCGGGCGCCGAGGACCTGCCCGAGGACGCGGAAGTTCGCCTTGGCCGACAGCGACACCATCTCCGCCTCGTCGGCCGAGGTGATGACCTCCTTGACGTTGAGCTCGTCGGAGATCACCCCGACATGGTTGGCAACAGCGGCTCTCACCTTCGGGTCCCGGGTGAGGACGGTGAGACGGGAGAGCGGCTGGCGGACCCGGTGCCCTTCCCGCTTGCGAAGATTGCGACCGAGCCTCACCACCTCTCTCACCACTTCCATCGCCCTCTCCAGCCCGGGGTCGATCAGGTCGGCGTCGGAATCGGGGAAATCACGATGATGGACGCTGGCAGGCGCGTCGGGGCGATGGCGGGCCACCAGGTCCTGGTAGAGATGCTCGGTGATGAAGGGCAGGACGGGGGCGAGGACTTCGATGAAGGTGGTGAGGACCTCATAGAGGGTGGCGAACGCGGCCAGCTTGTCGGCGTCTCCTTCGCCCGACTCGCCCCGGGCCCGCCAGAACCTCCGCCGGGAGCGGCGCACGTACCAGTTGGTGAGGTGGTCGATGAAGCCGAGAATGGGCGGCACCACGTTGTACAGGTAGTAGCCCTCCATCTGTAGGTTGACCTCGGCGACCAGGCTCTGCAGCACGGAGAGGATCCATCGGTCCATCTCGGGCCGATCTCCCGGTGGGGGCGCTTCGGCGAGGTCGGAGGTGGTGATCCCGTCGGCCTCCGCGTAGGTGGTGAAGAAGCTGTACGTGTTCCACATCGGGAGCAGCACCGTGCGCACCACCTCCGCCACCCCGTCGCTACTGAAGCGAAGCGGCTCCGCCCTGAGCACCGGCGAGTTGATCAGGAAGGCGCGGAGGGCGTCGGCTCCCATCTCCTCGAAGATCCCCGAGGGGTCGGGGTAGTTCTTCAGGCTCTTCGACATCTTGCGACCGTCCTCGGCCAGGATCAGACCGTTGACCACGCAGTTCTCGAAGGCGGGCTTGTCGAAGAGGGCGGTGGAGAGCACGATCAGGGTGTAGAACCACCCACGCGTCTGGTCGAGGCCTTCGGCGATGAACTTGGCCGGGAAGGCTGCCTCGAACCGATCGGCGTTCTCGAACGGGTAGTGCAGCATCCCGTAGGGCATCGATCCCGACTCGAACCAACCGTCGAGCACCTCGGGGACCCTGATCATCGAGCCCTGACATGACGTGCAAGGCCATCCGATCTCGTCGACGACGTGTTTGTGCAGATCATCCGGACGCTGCCCGGACAGCGCCTCCAGCTCGTCGAGGGAGCCCACGGCCACCGACTCCTCGCAATTGGTGCACTCCCACACCGGGATGCACGACCCCCAGTAGCGGTTGCGGCTGACCGCCCAGTCCCTCGCGTTCTCCAGCCAGTTGCCGAAGCGCCTGGTCCCCACATACTCGGGCACCCAGTGGATCGTGTCGTTGATCTCCACCATCCGGTCCTTGATCTCCTCGACCCGGATGAACCAGGTCGGGATCGCCTTGTAGATGAGCGGGGTGCCGGTTCGCTCGCAGAAGGGATAGGAGTGGGTGATGCGGCCCGAGTGGACCAGCTTCCCCGAATCGCGGAGCAGTCGGATCAGGGTGGCGTCGGCTTCCTTGACGTTGACACCGGCCACCTCGGGCA
>DASUSU010000059.1:0-4070 GCA_036374915.1 Acidimicrobiia bacterium
ACCTCGGGCACTTCCTCGGTGAAGGCGCCCTCGGCGTCGACCGGGTCGACCAGAGCCGTGATCCCGGCAGCCTTGAGGGCATAGAAGTCGGCCTCTCCGTAGGCGGGCGCCATGTGGACCAGCCCGGTGCCTTCATCGACGGTGACCTCGTCGGAGGGGATGGTGCGGAAAGCACCCAGATCACGTTGCCCCTCGAAGTAGCCGAACGGCGGGAGGTAGGGGACACCCACCATCTCCGACCCCTTGGCTTCGCTGATCACCAGGTGGTCCTCGCCGAAGACGGTGGCAGCCCGTTCCTGGGCGACCCAGTAATGCTCTCCGTCGTCGGCGATGCGGACGTAGACGTTGTCCTCGCCGACGGCCACCGCCAGGTTGCCGGGCAGGGTCCATGGCGTCGTGGTCCAGATGAGCAGGTAATCGCCGGCAACGACCGGCCCCAGCCCTTCGAGCACCTCGAGTCGCACCGTGATCGACGGGTCCTCCACGTCCCGGTAGTCCTTGTTCGCCTCGAAGTTGGAGAGAGGGGTGGCCGCCCCCCAGGAGTAGGGGAGCACCTTGAAGTCCTTGTAGACGAGGCCCTTGTCCCAGAGCTGCTTGAACACCCACCACACGGTCTCCATGAACTCGGGGTCCATGGTCTTGTAGTCGTGCTCGAAATCGACCCAGCGGCCGATCCGCTCGGTGAGCGTCTCCCAGTTCTCCGTGTTGGCCTGCACCACGCTGCGGGCGGCCTCGTTGAACCGGGCGATCCCGTAGTCGGCGATCGCCCTCGGGCCCGATATGCCCAGCCGCTTCTCCACCTCCATCTCGACCGGCAGCCCGTGGGTGTCCCAGCCGAAGCGTCGCTCCACCCGGTACCCCCGCATCGTCCAATAGCGGGGCACCATGTCCTTGATCACCCCGGCCAGGAGATTGCCGAAGTGGGGGCTTCCGGTGGGGAACGGGGGGCCGTCGTAGAAGATGTACTCGTTGTCGGCCGGTCTTCGAATGACCGACTCCTCGAAGGCGTTGGTCCTTCGCCACAGCTCGAGAACCCCTTCTTCCATCGCGGGGAGGTCGACGTTCGGCCCGACCCGGGTGAAGCCGGGCGCAGGTTGCGAGCGGTCTCTTGGGTCCGACATGGGAGTGGGATGGTAGGGGCGGTCTCTGCCTGCCGATCTCCACCTCCGAAGCCCGGTAGCGTGGCAACGGTGGAGGACGCTCCCGTGGTCGCCCATCGTGATGGTGCCTTGATCAGGGTGTGGGCCGTGCCCCGGGCATCGAGGACCGAGATCGCAGGATGGCACGGCGGTCGGGTCAGGGTCCGGGTCACCGCGCCCCCGGAGGGGGGCAGGGCCAACCAGGAAGTGTCCCGGGCCCTTTCCGAGCGGCTCGGTTCCCCGGTCGAACTGGTCAGCGGGGCGTCGGGCAGGGGCAAGGTGTTCCTGGCTCGACAGTTGGATGTCGACGAGGTCCTGGCGAGACTCTCCCGATAGCGGTCCGGCGTTGGTAGGGTTTCCGCCCTTTACCAGGGGGATGTTGTGGCACGACAGCTGGCCAAGTCAACGGTCGACAAGTACCGAGCCCGGCTCGAAGAGGAGCGGGAGCGGCTCCAAGAGCTCGTTCGAGAGTACGAGCAGGAGTTGGAGGAGGCGCGCCTGTCCGAGAGCTCGTCGGACCGGAGCCCCGACCCGGGCAACGCCGAGGCGAGCTCGACCAAGCTGGAGTACGCCAAGGAGCTCTCCCTGGAGCAGAACACGCTGGATCTCCTCAGCAAGGTCGAGTGGGCGCTGGCCAAGATGGCCGAGGGCAAGTACGGCATATGCGAAAGCTGCGGAAAGTCGATTCCCCTGGCCAGGTTGGACGCACTTCCCTACGCGACGCTGTGCGTCGACTGCGCTCGCAGAGCTTGATCCGAAGATACGCGGTGGGGGCGGGGCTGGCGGCCCTGGTCGTGGCTGCCGACGCTCTCACCAAGCGCTGGGCCTCGGCCGAGTTCGCAGGGTCACCGCTCGAGGTGATCCCGGGGTTTCTCCGGCTCACCTTCACCGAAAACCCCGGTGCGGCCTTCTCCCTCTTCCAGAACGCCGGGGTGGTCCTGGGAGTCGCTGCGATGGTGGTCGGTGCCGGGCTCCTCTGGGCGATCCGGCTCGAGCGCCCGCTCGTGGAGACAGCCGCCTACGGCCTGATAGTCGGTGGGGCCCTGGGCAACCTGGTCGATCGAGTCTTCCGCGGCCCCGGCTTCCTCGACGGCAAGGTCATCGATTGGATCGACCTCTGGTGGATCCCCACCTTCAACGTGGCCGACATGTCGATCACGATCGCGGTGACCCTGTTGCTGGCGCATGCGTGGCTGACACGCTGAGGCTCGAAGTCCCGGAGCGGCTCGACGGGGATCGGGTCGACAAGGTACTGGCCGAGCTGCTCGCGATCAGCCGGGCCCGGGCGCGGGCACTTCTCGATGCCGGTGTGCTCCTCGACGGTTCCCCGGCGAGGCCGAGCGATCGGGCCAGAGCCGGGGCCGTCGTCGAGACGCCGGAGCCGGCGGCGGTGATCCAGCTTCGGCCCGAGCCGGTGGCGTTCGAGGTGATCCACGAGGACCCGGCCCTGATCGTGGTCGACAAGCCGCCCGGGCTCGTGGTCCATCCCGGCGCGGGCAGCAGCCGCGCCACGCTGGCCGCCGGCCTGCTTCACCGCTACCCGGAGTTGGAGGGAATCGGAGATCCGGGACGGTGGGGCCTGGTGCATCGTCTCGACCGGGACACCTCGGGCGTCCTGCTGGTCGCCCGGACCAGTGAGTCCTTCGCCGCGTTGCGGTCAGACCTGGCCGATCGGCGGATCGGCAGGATCTACCAGGCCCTGGTTCACGGCACCTTCACCACCCCGACCGGGACCATCGAAGCACCGATCGGGCGGGACCCGGCCCGACCGACGAGACGGGCGGTGGTGGCAGGGGGCAAGCCCGCCGTCACCCATTACGAAGTCGTCGAGGAGTTCCCGGACGCTGATGCAACACTGCTCGAGCTCAGCCTGGAGACGGGGCGCACCCATCAGATCCGGGTGCATCTGACCGCCATCGACCACCCGATCATCGGGGACAGGATGTACTCGGCCCTGAACACCGCCGTCACCTCGCCACGGATCTTCCTCCACGCCGGGACGGTCCGGCTCAGGCATCCATCCAGCGGCGAGAAGGTCACCTACACATCGCCGCTTCCCCCCGATCTGACCGCCGTCCTTGCTGCGCTGGGAGCGAAGACGGAGCAGTAGACCCATGGCGCCTCTACCGTTCCGGGCGTGACCCAGGATCACACCACCGCGGCTCCCGTCTGCTACCGGCATCCCGATCGGGAGACGATGCTGAGCTGCAGTCGATGCGGGCGTCCGATCTGCGCAGCCTGCTCGACGGACGCGACCGTGGGTCAGCGGTGCCCCGAGTGCCTGCGGTCGGAGGGAACGCAGCAAGTGATACCGGTGGGGCCGCGACGGCGGAGGTCGGCGGCGTCGGGGGCACCTGCCACGATCACCTTCATCGCACTCGCGGTCGTCTTCCAGCTGCTCAGCGGGGCAGGGCTCGAGGGCGAGTTGGTGCGCCGGTTCGCCCAGGTCAATTCGCTGGTAGACGCAGGTGAGTGGTGGCGACTGTTCACAGTCGTGCTTCTCCACGGGTCGCTCACCCACATCCTGTTCAACATGTGGGCGCTTTGGGTCCTCGGCCCCCAGATCGAGCGGGGGGTAGGGACGTTGCCATTCGTCAGCCTGTTCCTCGCATCGGCGGGTGTCGGCGGCGCCGTCTTCTTCTTCCTGGGCAGCCAAGGTGCCGCAGTGGGAGCCTCCGGGGCCATCTTCGGTCTGTTCGGGATCTGGCTGAGCTGGGCGATCCAGCGCAGGAACACCCTCCAGGGCCGGGCCTTGTTGGGCCAGCTCGGGTTCCTGCTCCTGATCAACGCCGCCCTTCCCTTCATCTTCCGGGGCATCGCCTGGGAGGCGCATCTAGGCGGGCTCGCGGCCGGGTTCCTCATCGGGGTGGTCTGGAGCCGGGTGCGCGGCCCCAACGCGGCGGTCATGCGCTCGGCGGTGGGATTCGCCGT
>DASUSU010000060.1:0-3499 GCA_036374915.1 Acidimicrobiia bacterium
GGCGCATCCGCAAGCAGCGGTTCGTCATCGGGGGCAGGATCGAGGATCTCCTCGCCGCCATCGACGCCTATCGCTTCGGCTACGGGGGCGGCACCGACCCGGCATGGCACGGGATCAACCTGTTGGCACTCAGCTGCCGCGCCGCCCGGGACGGAGTCGAGGTGCCCGACGCTGTCGACATCCCCTCCCTGGCCGCGACGATCCTCGCGGAGGTGAGAAAGACGGACCCCGAGGTGCGTCAGGTCTGGCACCGTGCCACCGAGATCGAGGCGTTGCTCGCCGCGGGAGACGATCCCGTTGCGCTCGAGCAGGCGGTGGCCGCCGCACAGCAACTGGCCGCCAGCAAGAGTGTCCGCGCCTTCGAGCTGGAGAGCCTGCGCCGGCAGTTGACCGAGATCTGGCAGCTGGAGCCGCATCACCCCCTCCTCGTCGCCATCGCCGATCAGAAGCTCCATCTCGGGGGCAGGGCAGATGTCGAGCTTCCCGAATCGCCCCAGCAACTGGAGAAGATCTTCGGGACCGCGCTACCGGTGGGATACAACCATCTGATGCGAGGGCTGCGCTGCGCCGAGTCGGTGGCCAAGATCACCGATGCCTCCGGCGAGCCCTGGGGCACCGGGTTCTTGGTGAAAGGCAGTCTGATCCACCCCGACTTCGGGGAGATGCCGGTCCTGGTGACCAATGCCCATGTGTGCAGCCCCGAGCCTGGAATCGGAAAGCTCCTTCCCGGCGAGGCCCGTGCCGTGTTCGACGTGACCAAGTCGCTCGACGGGTCGGCTCTGGTCCTCACCGGATTCGAATGCCTGTGGAGCTCGCCCCCGGGCACCTGCGACGTGACGTTTCTCCGCTACGCCGGGCCCGACGCCGCCATCGCCGAGCCGATCGAGGTCGCCCATATACCCCAGCCCGTCAGCGAAGGGGCCTACGTGTACGTCATCGGGCATCCGGCGGGCGGGGGGCTCAAATTCTCGATCCGGGGCAATGACCTTCTCGCCTACGACACCGAGATGTTCAAGGTGCACTACACCGCGCCCACCGAGGGAGGCAGCTCGGGGAGCCCGGTGTTCAACCAGGCGTGGCAGCTGATGGCGGTGCATCATGCCGGAGACTCCAAGATGCGCCGTCTCGACGACCCCTCGGCCACGTATCAGGCCAACGAGGGGATCACGATCAAGGCGATAAGAGAGGAGTACGCCCGAAATGGCCGATGAGACCATCCCCGCCGAGTTCCTCGACCCCGAAGGGGACGCCGAGAGCCAGGACCCCGAGCTGGTGTTCGAGGCGACCACCTCGACGCTGCGCAAACTGTGGGACGACTGGATGTGCCGGAGAGGCGACGGTGAGTACTCGGACGTCGTCTTCTTCGGCAAACGCATCGGAGGTGTGCCGGTGCCGGCGGTCGATGCCTACCGCGCCCTGGAACAGTCGCTTCGATCGGCCGGATATGCACCGAGATCGTGCTGGGCCTACAACTGCCGGCTGATCGCCGGAACCAACCAGCGGTCGCTGCACTCCGCCGGGATCGCGGTGGACATCGACCCCGACGACAACCCGTTCACCGACGGCGACCCCTTCTCCGGGAAGATGAAGCGGGGGCACGTGGATGCGGCGCTGGCCATCCGAAACAGCAAGGGCGCACGGATCTGGTCGTGGGGTGGGAACTGGAACACACCCGACCGGATGCATTTCCAACTTGATCAGGGGCCGACCGGGGTGGCGGTGGACTGGTCGACGGTCCCGGGCGGCGAGCCGGACGGGCCGATCAATGATGTGGAGGAGGACGAGATGGTGTTGTCGAAAGAGAGCAGTGGCCCGGCAGTGAAGCGGTTTCAGGAGTGCCTGCTCGCTTGGAACCCGGAGGCCCTGCCCAAGGACGGCGCCGACGGCAAATTCGGCTCCGAGACCGCCGACTGGGTGGGTCGCTTTCAGGAAGCCTTCGGGCTGGCGAAGACCGGGAAGATCGACGGTGTCACCGCTGCCTTGCTTCTGATGCATTCGGGCTGAGACCGAGGAGAGGGTTTGAGGGTCTTCCTCAGCTACCGCAGAGATGACACTGCGGGCCGGGCCGGGCGTCTTCATGATGCTCTCGTCAGCCGGCTCGGTCCTCGCAACGTCTTCATGGATGTGGCGACGATCGCGGTTGGGACCGACTTCGTCGAGCAGGTCGATCGGGCCATCGCAGGCAGCGACGTCTCACTGGTGGTCATCGGGCCCAACTGGCTCGGCATCGAGGACGCCGACGGCCGGCGGCGTCTCGACGACCCCGACGATCACGTTCGCTCCGAGGTGCGCTCCGCGCTGGGCTCCAGCAACCCGGTGGTGCCGGTGCTGGTCGGCGATGCGACCCTGCCCACCGAAGATGAGCTGCCCTCCGACCTGGTGACCCTGGTCCGTCGTCAGGCGTTCGAACTTCACGACGAGACCTGGGCCCATGACGTCGAGATGCTGATCCGTCGTCTCGAAGGCAAAGACCTGGCCCCCTCGCCTCGTCGTCTCGTCCCCTGGTCGGTCGGGTTGGTCGTGTTGGTGATCGCCGGCGTCCTGGTCTGGCGCGGGCTGGCGGACACAGACAGTGGCGGAACGCCGACCTGCGAGTGGGATCCCGACGTTCCGTTGACCAGCGTGGAGGTAGGGCCCGAAGCCACCGGTGTCGACACTTCGGACCAGAGATCGATCCGCTACACCGTGACAGGGGCGGACTTCGCAGCTCTGGGATCACGCTGGTTGGTGATCCTCGAGGTCGAGGCACGCAACGAGACCCCAGCGAGCGGCAACCAGCAGGGCCTCTATTTCAGCCACGCCGATTTCGAAGCGCTGCTGATCGATGGGCATGCGGCCGACGCCACCTGCTTCACCCCCATCTCCGGCAATCGTGACGATGTCGTCCCCGGTCAGGCGGCGAGTGGCCTGGTGGGATTCGAGACCAGCCGAGACCCAACCGATTCGAACCTGACTCTGGGGACGGAGGGCGGTCAGATCATCGAGGTCAGCGGCGGCTCGTGACGTATCGGCAGGCTCCGGCGGTGGCGACCGTCTTGTTCTCGGGGCACATGATCGATGCCCCCGATCGCGCAGAGCCGCGTTTCCCCCCCGACCGGGTCCCGCAGGTCCGCCAGGACATCTCAGAAGTCATCGGACAGATCGACGACCCCGAGGTGATTGCGGTCTCCGGGCTGGCCTGTGGCGGGGACCTCCTGTTCGCCGAGGAGTGGCTGAAGACCGGCCGGGGCCTGCTCGCCTTTCTTCCCCGCCTGATAGACGAGTTCCTCGACGAGTCGGTTCGTTTCGCCGGCGAGGAATGGGTCGCCTCGTTCAACGCGGTCATCGCCGACCCGATGGTGAGTGTGATCGGCCCCGACGACGAGATGCTCGATATTGAAGACCCGCACAGTGTCAACAACCTGCGGATGCTCGAGGCCGCCCGCCGGGAGGGAGGGACCATCCACGGTGTGTTTCTCTGGGACGGCAGTGGTGGTGACGGGCCCGGTGGCACCCAACA
>DASUSU010000061.1:0-2640 GCA_036374915.1 Acidimicrobiia bacterium
ACCACGTGGCTCTCCAAGCTGGTCGAGGTCGTGATCGCGGTCGTGGTCGTGGTCGAGGGGGTCGCCTGGGTGGTTGTGGTCGTGCCGGCGGCGACAGGCAAGGTGGTTGGCGTCGGGTCCGATCCCGCTCGCGGCCACAGGGCCCAGATCCCGACCGCCAGACCCACCACGATCAGACCGGCGAGCAGCCGTCGAATCACTGCGTCTTCGAACCTACGCCCTCTCGTGTCTCCGATGAAGGGGTCCGGAGAGAGGCCGCGAAAAGTCCTCGTGCCGGTCCGGTATGGTTGACCGCGGAGGTGAACAAGAGATGACTGACACCAAGAAGCGTCATCCGCTCCGGTTCCTGTTCAAGATCATGCTGTTCGTCGGGGCGCTGACCGCCGTGACCAAGTTCATGGCGGAGAGGAAGAAGGACTTCTACGGTCTGACCGAATCGGAGGCGAGGGCCAAGTTCGAGGCCAAGCTGGGCCCGAGGATCGGCGAGGAGAAGGCGGCGGCCGTTGCCGATCAGGTGATCCCGCGGCTCAAGGAGAAGGGTGTGATTCGCTCCGACGCCGAAGGGGCGGTCCAGGACGCGAAGGACGCCGCCTCCGATGCGACCGACGAGATCGTGGACGTCACGGAACGGGCCGGGGCGTCCATGAAGGACGCCGTGGAGAAGATCGAAGACAAGATCGACTGATCGGCGGCGACCGGCGGTTTTTGTCACACCCCTCTCGTAGCTTGGGGACATGAGAGGTTTGACACCCGATCAGGTCGAACAGGCACTCATCCGCGACGAGACGATCATCGCCGCCGCCCGGGGGAGACAGATGGCCATGCTGGCGCTGGCCGACCAGATGCAACTGCCCATCGCCGACGGCTGCCGCACCGCCAGGGAGTGGGTCGCAGGAAGGCTCGATGTCGCCCCTGAAACTGCCTACCGCCTCGCCTCTGCGGCCAAGCGCCTGGCCGACGCTCCGGACCTGGCTCGACGCCTCTCCGACGGAGAGATCACCTTCGACCGCGCCGAGGCCATGTCACGCCTCCCGGACGCCGGTCGTGCCGACTGGCAGCTCGGTGTCGACATTCAGGGGTTGCGGCGAATAGCGGCCCATCATCGTCGCAACAACCGGTACGAGGATCACCGGTCCCATGCCGCCTCCCATCTCACTCTGCAGCCCAATCTCGACGAGTCCCGCTGGAATCTCTGGGGTGAGCTCGACGGCTACTCCGGCGCCGTCGTGGACAAGGTGCTCACCGAAGCGGCCGACACCATCCCCGTATTGCCCGATGGGACCAGGCCCGGCCTCGGGTATCGCAAAGCGGCCGCGTTGACCGCGATCTGCGAAGAGTCCCGGCCCGGCGGGGTCACCACTCCTCTCATCTCGGTGTTCGTCGATGACAAGGGCATCGAGATCGGCGGGGCCACCGTGGTCGGGCCCGAGGTGTTGGACAAGGTCGCCTGCGCCGGGAGCCTCGAGATGATCCGTGACATCGACGGGAGACCGCTCGCCATTGGCAGGCGGAGCCGGATCATTCCCGGCCGTCTTCGCCGCTTGGTCCTGCATCGTGACGGCGGATGCACCGCCGACGGCTGCACCAGCCGATACCGGCTCGAAGCCCATCACGTGATCCCCTGGTCCGAGGGCGGGGAGACGACGCCCGACAACCTGACGACGTTGTGTTGGTTCCATCATCACGTGGTCGTCCATGGCTTCGGCTACCGGATCGATCCGAGCCGTGGACCCGGGCGGATTCGGTTCTCGAGACCGGGCCACGACCCGCCCTGAGGGAACGCATCCAGCAGGCACGCGTACCCTCAACCAGATGGAGAACGGGCCGACCCTCGAGACCGAACGCCTCCATCTCCGACGTTGGCGAGAGCAAGACATCGATGCCTTCGCCGCGCTCAATGCCGATCCCGAGGTGATGGAATACTTTCCCGGTGTGCTCACCCGGGAGGAAACGGGTCAGATGCTGCGCCGGATCGATCGTCAATTCGAAGAGTTCGGATTCGGTCTCTGGGCGGTCGACATCAAGTGGGCAAAAGAGTTCATCGGCTTCTGCGGATTGGCCGTCCCAACCTTCCAGACCCACTTCACGCCTGCTGTCGAGATCGGTTGGCGCTTCGCCAAGAGTCAGTGGGGGAGTGGCTACGCCACCGAGGCCGCCCGCGCCGTGCTCGACTTCGCCTTCGAAGAGACCGATCTCGACCAGATCCTGAGCTGGACCATCCCGGCCAACCAGCGCTCGCAGCGGGTCATGCAGAGACTGGGTATGCGTCGCGCTCCCGAGCTCGACTTCGACCATCCCCGTTTCCTCCACGACGACCGGCTGCGCCGACATGTCGTCTACCGGATCACTCGAGGGGAGTGGTCAGAGAACCACGGCTCGACCTGACCCGCGGCCCAACGCGGGACGATGGTGCACCAAAAGGGCAGATCGGCCCTGTTGTGCGTCGATGACACCGCCCATACTCAGATCCAGGCAGTGAAAGGGGCTCGTCGTGGATGTCATCGACGTGATGACTCGGAATGTGCTCACGGTTGCGCCGGACACCTCGGTGCGCGAGGCGGCGTTGATGATGATGGACAATCGGATCAGCGGTCTTCCGGTGGTCGATGGCGACGTTGTCGTCGGCGTCATCTCTGAGGC
>DASUSU010000062.1:0-2454 GCA_036374915.1 Acidimicrobiia bacterium
CTCCACCGGGAACTGGCCGGCCTTCTCCCTCCCGGGCTGGTCGCGGTGGCCGAGAGCGCGATGGCCGGCCCGGCCGACGTGGAGATGGTTGCCTCGCTCGGCTACGCCGCGGCCCTGGTCGGTTCCGCCCTGATGAAGACCGGAGACGCCACCGAACTGGTCCGAGACATGGTGGAAGCCGGCCGGCGCACGGCGGCGGTGGCGTCATGAGCCTGTTCGTGAAGCTGTGCGGGATCCAGACCGAGTCGGATGTGGAGGCGGCCGTGGCCGCCGGGGCCGATGCGGTCGGGTTCGTGCTCACGCCCTCGCCGAGGCAGATCCCGCTGGCACGGGCCGCGCAGCTGAAGCGGCTCCTCCCCGATCACGTGCTGAGCGTGGCTGTGTTTCACCAGCCATCCCCCGGGCTGTTGCGGCGCACCGAGGAGGTGGTCGGTCCCGACCTGTTCCAAGCCGAGGCGGTGACCTTGGTCGGGCTCGCCCCGAACAAGATGTTGCCGGTGGTCGTCGATGGCGAGGACATGGCTCGGAGGGTCGACGAGGCGGCCGGAGCCAACCCTCGGGGGTGGGCCCTGGTCGACAGCTCGGCCCGCGGCGGCACCGGCAGACCGCCGAGTTGGGCTCGTCTGGCTCAACTCACGACAACGGCGAAGATGATCCTGGCCGGAGGATTGAACGAGGAGAACGTGGCTGAGGTGGTGTCCAGTGTCAAACCATTCGGAGTCGATGTGAGCTCGGGAATCGAGAGCTCACCGGGAGTGAAGGACCCGGAGCGGATGCGGTCGTTCGTGGCTGGGGCGCGCAGCGCACTGCCACTGGCCGGGGGACACCCGTGAGCCCCGGCGTCCAGCAGCGCGGCCGCTTCGGGCCCTACGGAGGTCGCTACGTCCCGGAGATCCTGGTCCCGGCCTTGACCAGGCTGGAGGACACCGCCCGTCTCCTCCTCGACGATCCCGGGTTCCTCAACATGTACGAGGAGGAGTTGTCGTCGTGGGTGGGGCGCCCCACCGCCCTCACTCACGCCTCCCGGCTCGGGTCGGTCTGGGGCGGGGAGATCTGGCTCAAGCGTGAGGACCTGGCCCACACCGGGGCGCACAAGATCAACAACGCGATCGGGCAGGCCCTCCTCGCCCGGGAGATGGGCGCCGACCGGGTGATAGCCGAGACCGGGGCCGGTCAGCATGGCGTGGCCACTGCCGCGGCCTGCGCCCGCCTCGGGCTCGACTGCACCGTCTACATGGGCTCGGTCGACATCGAGCGACAGGCTCCGAATGTCGAGCGAATGCGGCTGCTCGGGGCGCGGGTGGAGCCGGTCACGTCCGGGGACGCAACCCTGAGGGCGGCCATCAACGAGGCGCTCCGGGATTGGGTGACCCGACCGGAGACGACCTACTACCTGCTCGGCTCGGCTGTGGGGCCCCACCCCTATCCGTGGCTGGTGCGAGAGCTCCAGTCGGTCATCGGGCGGGAGGCGAGACAGCAGATGCTGGAGCGGGCGGGCCGGCTGCCCGATGTTGCCATCGCCTGTGTCGGTGGTGGCTCCAATGCAATCGGGCTCTTCCATCCCCTTCTCGACGACCCGATCGAGCTGATCGGGGTCGAAGCCGGAGGCACGTCGCCCGAACTGGGGCACAACGCCGCCACCATCGGGCTGGGGACGCCCGGCGTGCTTCACGGGAGCTACTCCTACCTGCTCCAGGACGCCGACGGGCAGGTCCAAGAGACCCACTCGGTGTCGGCCGGGCTCGACTATCCGGGGGTGGGACCCGAGCACTCCTGGCTCGCCGAGACCGGTCGGGCCCGGTACGAGAGCGCCACCGACGACGAGGCCCTCTCCGCCCTCGACGAGCTGGGCCGGAGCGAAGGCATCCTCGCCGCCCTGGAGTCGAGTCACGCCCTGGTCGGCGCCCGGAGGTGGCTGGCCGCCAACCCGGGGACGACGGTGCTCGTCGGGCTGTCCGGCCGCGGCGACAAGGACATCGACATCCTTCGGAGCTTGGGGCGATGAGCGCCGGTCTGATCGGCGCGGCGGCCCTGGAGCAGCGGCTGCGTGGTGACGGGACCGCGATCGTCCCCTACCTGACCGGCGGGTTCCCCACCCTGCCCGCTTTCCAGGACGCCCTGGCTCTCATCACCGCGGGCTCGATCGCGGTCGAGATCGGCATCCCGTTCTCCGACCCCATGGCCGACGGCGCCACCATCCAGGAGTCGAGCCGGATCGCACTGGAGGCCGGGGCCACCGTCGACGCCATCCTCGGCGCGGTCGAGGAGCAGGCCCCGTTCGACTCGGAGCTGGTGGTGATGAGCTATCTGAACCCGCTCATGGCCTACGGGTTCGACCGGCTCGTGGCCCGTCTCGCCGGGGCCGGAGTCGCTGCGTTGGTGGTGCCCGATCTGCCGCTGGAAGAGTCGGGTGAGCTCGGCTCGGCGGCGCGGGATCACGGGATCGGACTGGTT
>DASUSU010000063.1:0-5729 GCA_036374915.1 Acidimicrobiia bacterium
CTGCAGGTTTTAGATCGTGGGGTAGTACGCCGCGGCCCGAAGCGACCTCGCGAGTCACGTACTGCTCGATAGGCACAAGGAGGACCGTTCCCAGGATGAAGAACACCGTCCATAGCTGAGCGATTGGAGCAAAGGCCTCCGTCCCCAACGCGTTTCCCCCGTATGCCTGGAAAACGTAAGCCCCGACCGCACCGATCAGGCTACCGGCGACCATGAAGGTGGTTCCCGGCGCCCGAAAGCCCCTCCGCTCGGACTCGATCACCGGGAAGCTCAACGAGCACCAAACCCGGTGAGGACCGTCCAAACACTCTTCCAGAGAACACGCAGGTCCATCACCGGAGACATGTGCTTGACGTAGTAGAGGTCATAGGTCAGTTTCTCGATCGTGTCCGCCTGATCGTCGGCATAGCCGTAGTTGACCTGAGCCCAACCGGTGACACCGGGACGCACCAGATGTCGGTGGTCGTAGAAGGGGATCTCGCGTCGGAAGTCCTCGACGAAAGGGACCTGCTCGGCCCGAGGACCGACCAGGCTCATGTCCCCTTTGAGGACGTTCCACAGCTGGGGTATCTCGTCGAGACGTGACTTGCGCAGGAACCTGCCCCCGCGCACCAGGCGCTCGTCGTCCTCCGTGGCGAACTTGGGGCCGTCCTTCTCGGCGTCCTCGTCCATCGTCCTGAACTTGTACATGGTGAAGGTCCGCCCTTGATGCCCGACCCGCGGCTGACTGAAGAGCGCGGGTCCTCTGGTGGCCATCCGTATGTAGCCGGCGATGACAAGGCCGAGAAAGACCCAGATCGGGGTGAGGATGACGGTGATGACCAGGTCGAACACGCGCTTGCCCGGAAGCCACGCGGCGACCTCGAGCAAGGGTGCGGATATCTCCCAGCCCTCTCCCAGATGGACCAGCGGGACGCGACCGGTGTGCTCCTCGTAGACGCTGGAGAAAGGTCTGATGTTGTATCCGGCGACGTCGCAGGAGGAGAGAAAGCGGGCCACCCTCTCCGAGAGCACGGCGCGCAGGTCGACTGCCATGGCAACCTCGCGGGCGGGCAGCTCGAGCGGGCCGTCGAACTTGGGATCGAGAACCCAGACCACCACGGCGTGGGGCGACCCGGCGACGTCTTCGGCCAGTTGCTTCTCCGCGGTGATTAGCCCGATCTTCTCGGTCCAGGGCCGGAGCCGCTGGATGGAGCGATGAACGGTCGCGAGCACCACCCAACCAAGCCCGGTCCAACCCAGGAACGAACGAGAGAAGTAGGAGTCGCGATTGAACACGAGGAGAAGGGCGGTCAACGCGCCGGTGATCAGGGCGATCGCCATCATCCGGCCGTAGGTGGGACGAGGCACTCCGGGACCCGACATCTGAGCGGTCAACGACGAGGCCACCGTCATCGAGATGACCAGGTAGAGGAGCATCGGGTACACCCTGGCCCCCTGCACCGAGTCCCAAGGCAGCGGAGTCCCGTAGACGACGAGCGAGGCTCCCATCGCGGCCAATGCGAGGACGGCCAGGTCGAGCAGCCCCACCCAGAACAGGAACCGTGCGCGCATGGGGATGATGCTAGGAAACAGTCACGGACTTGGCAGGTCGACCAGGGCGCGGGCCAGTTCGACCAGGGTTCGGACCCCGACTCCGGAGGCTCCTTTGACCTGCTCTCCCGCCGTCTCCCGCCACCGGGCCGGACCGGCGATGTCGAGGTGTGCCCATTTGCAGTCGTCGACGTAGCTGGACAGGAACAGTGCTGCGGTGATGGCGCCGCCGTATCGACTACCCGAGATGTTCTTCAGGTCGGCGAGGTCCGACTCGATCGACTTCTTGTAGTCCTGGAACAGCGGCATCTCCCAGAAATGCTCCCCGGCACGCGAGGCGGCGTCGAGCACGGTGGAGGCCACGTCCGAGTCGGAGCCGAAGACGGCGGCGATCTTGTCGCCGAGGGCGACCCGGGCGGCGCCGGTCAGGGTGGCGACGTCGATGATGAGGTCGGGCTCGTGACGTCGGACCAGCCCGAGACCATCGGCCAGGATCAACCTCCCCTCGGCGTCGGTGTTGAGGACCTCGATCGTCGGCCCGGACACCGGGCGGAGGATGTCGCCGGGCCTGGTCGCCCTGCCCCCGACCGCGTTGTCGGTGAGGGGGACAACCGTGGTGACCCGGACCGGGAGCCCGAGCCGGGCGATGGCGATGGTCGCCGCCGACACCACAGCAGCCCCCGACATGTCGTCCTTCATCTCCTCCATCAAGGCGGCCGTCTTCAGGGAGAGCCCGCCGGAATCGAAAGTGATCCCCTTGCCCACCAGACCGAGATGAGCGGTCGGGTCTTCGGGGTGATAGGTGAGGATCACGACCCGGGGCGGGCGGTCCGACCCGGCGGCCACCCCGAGCAGGGCGCCCAGCTTCTCCTCGACGATCCGATCGTGGTCCCAGACCTCGACCGAGACTCCGGCGGTCGCGGCCTCGGCGCGAATCCGCTCGGCCAGAGCCTCCGGCGCCTTGTCCAGGGCAGGGGTGTTGATCCAGTCACGCGCCATATTGGTGGCGTCCGTCGTCACCAGCACCTGCCCGATGACGGCTGCGTCGGCGCCGATCAGTTCCAGCTTCTCCACCGGGAGGGCATCGCCCTCGGTCTTGTAGACCCGAAACTGGTAGGCGCCCAAAGCGGCTCCCTCCACCACGGCCCGCTCCGCAGCCTCGATGGGAATCTGGTTGAGATTGGTGACGGCGCGCCCGGTCTTCACCACCCGGATCGCGTTGCCCATGCCGCTGCGAATCGATTCGAAGGCTGCCTCCTCGCCGAGACCGACGAAGACCACCGACTTGGCCCGGTCGTGGGGAAGGGTGAGAACCTGACCGCTCTTGCCTTCGAACTTGGCCAACTCGAGCAGTCCCGGGTCGGCGCCGGCCAATGCCTCCTCGGCGCCGGGGGCGGGCTGATTGTCGGCGAGAACTCCGACGATGAGCGTTGCATCGCTCAGGTCGACGTCTGCAGGGGCTGTCGAAATCTCCACCGTCTCTCCTCTTCCGCTAGCCGAACGGTCCCAAGCCGGCGACCACGATGCGGCCGAGGAACACTCCTCCCAGCGTGGTTAGCACCGCCAGATATGACAAACCGGTAGCAGCCATCACCCCCGCATAGGCCGGATATCGAAGCGACCCGAACACACCCCCCATGAGGAGGACCGAGGTCGCCATCAGAACCAGGTAGGCGATGGTGGCTCCTCCCGACGGGAGCCCGGCGACGGCGAGCACCGACGCGTCGGCGGCGAGACCGACGATCCCGGCAATGGCCAGCGCTTTGAGGGACCAGCGCGGGAGTGTCGGGTCGATCAGGTACCAGTGGCCCAGGGCCATCTCGCCGGTGACTCCCCCCAAAGCCAGCGCCGCCGACACGGCCGGCACCCAACCGCCGGTCTGCGAAGCCTGGATCACCAGCGCCAGGCCGGCTCCGATCTGGAAGATGGCGGACAATTGGCGGTTGCGGGCCCAGATCAGCCCGAGCCCGAGCAGGATCAGGCCGAAACGGGCCCACCATGGATCTTCGGAGAAGATCCCCACCAGTCCGATCACCGCGGCAACCGAAGCGGTGAGCCAGGTGAACCCGGGCCCTACCACCCTGGCCAATGCGATCAGACCCGTCGCCAGAGCGAGGCCGGCGGCCCAAGCCACCAGCAGGAGATCGGGTTGGGCCAAGGTGGTGAGATCGGTGGGCACGAACGCCGCATGTTGCCCTTCCTCGCCGGGCATCGCTAGTCCGGACTCCTTAGACGGCCAGAGGGGCTTGAATGACCTCGCCCTTCAGAGGGCGACCAACGATGCCGAATCAATGAGGGCCGGGAGGTGAGCGGACTGCCCATGCTGCGACCCACACTCCACAAGTACATATCCCTCGTCGCCCTGACCACCCTGCTCCTGGTATCGGGGGCTGCCCCCGTGCTCGGTGCCGACAACGAGGTGACGATCACCGGTGGCGGATGGGGTCATGGGATCGGGATGCCCCAATACGGGGCCAAGGCACTGGCCGAGAGCGGTCAGAGCGCCCACCAGATCCTCCAGCACTTCTACAACGGAGCCTCGATCGGGACGGTGGGGAGTGGAGAGTTGGTCGGACATGCCGAACCGCTTCGCATCGGGGTCGGACAAAGCATGAGTCGGTTCGACTTCAGAGGGGTCACCGGCGCACTCAACCTGTCCGGCGGTCTGGTCGCACAACCGGGTCAGGATTGGTCGTTTCGAGTCACGGAGCCCGGCACGTGCCAGTTCTTCTTCGGTGAGGGTGCCCAGGGCATGCCGGGACCATGCAGCGGGGAGATCACCTGGGCGAACCAGCCCGATACCCGGGTCACCGTGCCCACCCTGAACCGCACCTACGCCCGGGGGAAGTTGGTGATCGTCCAAGTTCCCAACAATCCCGGAGCCTTCCACCTCCTGGTCGAGATACCCCTCGAGGAGTATCTCTACGGGCTGGGCGAGATGCCCTCCTCCTGGCCCACCGAGGCGCTGCGAGCACAGGCCATCGCCGGCCGCAGCTACGCCCTCTACCGGGCCCGGGTGTTCAGCAATCTCACCGCCAACCAGGCCCGGATGAACTCCTGTGCCTGTCATCTATATGCATCGACTTTGGATCAGAGCTACATCGGGTGGGCCAAGGAGGCCGAGGGCGGCGGGAGTTGGGGGGCGGTATGGAGGTCGGCGGTGAACTCCACGTCGGGCCAAGCACTGGTCCATGGTGGTGACGGCGTCAACGGTGCCATAGAGGCCTACTACTTCTCCTCGTCCGGGGGCGCAACCGAGAACAACGAGGACCAGTGGGGAGGCTCGCCCTATCCCTACCTCCGTTCTCGCAACGACCCCGGGCTCACCGCCTGGACGGCCGTGGTACCCCAATCCTCTTTCACCGCGACACTCGGTTTCGATGCCATCGTCTCGGTGTCGATCCCGGCGCGCAACGTTTCGGGCAGCCCCAAGTCCATCGTGGTGCAAGGATCGGCCGGCGGCTCGCCTCTGACCAAGACCTTCACCGGCAATCAGTTCAGGCTCGCCTTCGGGCTTCGCTCCCATTACATCCACGACATCGTGGGGTTGGTGCCCTTCATCCCCGGCGCCGACCGACCGGTCCTTCACGAGGTGGGCACGGGCAAGTGGCGCTATCACAGCGCGGCAGGCAGCCAGGTCGAGATCTACTTCGGGAATCCGGGTGATTTCGGGTTCATGGGGGATTGGGACTGTGACGGGATCGACACTCCTGGCCTGTACCGACGTTCCGACGGGTACGTCTACCTGCGCAATTCCAACAGTCAGGGGGTTGCAGACCTCGCCTTCTTCTTCGGCAATCCGGGGGATCTGCCCCTGGCCGGCGACTTCGACGGTGACGGCTGTGACACCGTCTCGATCTACCGGCCCTCCGAAGGCCGCTTCTACATCATGGATCATCTCGGTTCGGGTGATGCCGGGCTGGGAGCAGCCGAATACGACTACTACTACGGCAATCCGGGAGACGCCCCGTTCATGGGAGACTGGGACGGTGACGGGATCGACACACCCGGGCTGCGCCGGGACGCCAACGGGTTTGTCTATCTGCGTCACTCCAACAGTCAAGGCAACGCCGACGTCGAATACTTCTACGGGGATGCCGGCGACGTGGTGTTCACCGGGGACTGGGACGCCGACGGCGACGACACCCTGGGCCTGTACCGGCCCTCCAACGGGACCGTATACCTCCGCAACACCA
>DASUSU010000064.1:0-4923 GCA_036374915.1 Acidimicrobiia bacterium
CGGGTTGGAGAGCCCCATGCCGATCTCGGTCATCCCGTACCGCTCGAGCAGGGTGTGCCCGGTCAGCTGCCGCCATCGCTCCAGGACCGGGATGGGCAGCGCCGCCGAGCCCGAGACCATGAGGCGGAGCCGGTCGGCCCCCTCCCGCACCCCTTCCCTCTCCTCGTCCGAGGCTTGGTCGAGCATGGCGATGAGACGGTGGTAGACGGTGGGAACCGCCATGTAGAGGGTGAGATCGCCCCCGGCGAGACGGGTCAGCACTTCGGCTGCGTCGAAACCGGGGAGGATGTCGCATCGGGCCCCGCTCCACAGGGCGCACCCGATCACGTTGACGATCCCGTGGATGTGATGGAGGGGGAGTGTGAGCAGGATCCGGTCCTCGACCGACCACTCCCACGCCTCGACCAACGACCTGATCTGGGCTTCTATGTTGGCGTGGGTGGTGACCACGCCCTTGGGCCGGCCGGTGGTGCCGCTGGTGAACAGGATCATGGCCCGGCGCGCCGGATCGACCGCGGGGAGAGGCACCGGCTCGGCATCGACCTCGTCGTCGAGCAGCAGCTCGATGCCACGCGTCTCGGTCAGGGGTTGGAGGGTCCCGGCGAAGCGTCGTGACGAGACGGCGACGGCGGGTCGGGTCGTGTCCAGCACGTACTCGAGCTCGGGGGCGGGGTGGGTGAGACAGAGCGGGACGGCCACCCCACCGGCGCGCCAGGTCGACCACTGGGTGCGGACGTAGCGATACGAAGGCTCGATCATGAAGACGACCCGGGCCTGGTCGAGATCAGATCGGTCCCCGAGCAGACGGGCCGCGCCCCGACCCGAGTCGGAGAGCAGGTCGTGGTAGGTGTGGGTGCCTTCCTCGTCCCCGGTGGCGATTCGCTCCGGCCAGTCATGGGATCGCCGGATCAGGGCCAGGGTCTCGTTCACCGGCGGATACTGCCAGCATCACCGCCGCGATGCCGACACAGCGATTCTCGCCGGTTCTGGCCCTGGCCACCGCGCTCGTCTCGGCATGTGCCGGGTCCACCCCGACCTCCGAACCGGCAGGCTCCCCGGCGCCGCCGGAGATCACCGCACCGCCCGACGATGCCGAGACGGCCATCGTCGTCTCCGTCATCGATGGCGACACGATCAGGGTCGGTCTCGAGGGGGGCGCGGATACCGCGGTGAGGCTGATCGGGATCAACTCCCCCGAGACCGGGGAGTGCTACTCCGAGGCGGCGGCTCGAGGTCTGTCCGACCTGGCACCGGTGGGGACAGCCATCGAGATGACCCGTGACGTCAGCAATGTCGACGGATACGGACGCCTGCTCCGCTACGTGTGGCGGGACGGGACTTCGGTGAACGAGGAGATGGTGCGACGCGGCTTGGCCATATCCCGGCGCTACCCGCCGGACACGACGATGTCCGAGACTCTGGAGCGGGCCCAGGACGAGGCCAGGGAGTCACGGCTCGGCCTGTGGGGGCCCGATGCCTGTGGGGCTCGTTCCGATGCGGGTCTCAGCATCGTCGCGGTGGAGTACGACGCGCCCGGTGCCGACAGCCAGAACCTGAACCAGGAGTGGGTCGAGATCCGAAACGACGGTGCCGGCCCGGTCGACCTCACCGGGTGGGAGATCAAGGACGAGTCGGCGAGCAATCGCTATCGGTTCCCGGCCGGTTTCACCCTCATCCCGGACGAGACGGTGACGGTGAGATCCGGATGCGGAGACGACTTCGGGACCGAGCTGTATTGGTGCAGCGTCGACGCCGCGATCTGGAACAACGACGGCGACACCGTGTTCCTCACCGATCCGAACGGCAACATCCACGCCGTCGAGAGCTATGAGGGCGAGTAGTCGGGACCGCCGACCGGGACGGGACCGCCTAGAGAGGTGCGAACAGGTCGACCGCGTTGCCATCGGGGTCGTGCACCGTGGCGTAGCGCTGGCGCCATGGGGCGTCGAATGGGCGTAGATGGCCGCTCCCGCCGGCCTCGACCAGTTCGTCGAACAGTCGGTCCACCTCGGCCGGGCTGTCGCAGAGGAAGGCCAGGGCGGTGCGAGGGCTGCCACCGGTGGGAGCCTGCCAGGAGGAGAACGACATGACGCTGGCCTCGGTGTCGAGCATCACCCTGAGACCACCGGGCCCCACCGCCTCGATGTGAACCTCGTCGCCGGACTCCTCGTCGAAGGCGAGGCCGACCCGACGGTAGAAGTCGATGGCCCGGGCCATGTCCGAGACGATGACACCGATTGCATCCAGCCGTGGCATCGGGGCAGTCTACGAGGGATCCGATCGCCGGTCAGGCCGGCCAGATCTTGCGTCCGCCACCCGGAGGCACGAGACGGTTCACCGCTTCCAGCTCCTCGGCTGAGAGCAGCGGCAGCTTTCCCGCAGAGACATTCGCCTCGGATTGGGCCCGGTCCCGGGCACCGGGGATGACCGTGCTCACCGCGGGGTGGCTGCGGACGAAACGGAGGGCGAACTGGACCATGGTCTGACCCTCGGGCAGCACGCCTCGGAGCTGCTCCGCCACCGTCAGGTCGTCCCGGAACTGCAGGTTCGCCACCGGGTCCTGGATCCATGACCTGCGAAAGTCGTTCTCCGGGAAGGTGGCCGAGGCGTTGTACTTGCCGGCGAGGATCCCCATGGCCAGTGGCCCGCGGACGATGACCCCTATCCCGTTCTCCTCGCAGTAAGGGAAGATCTCTGCCTCGGCGGTCCGGTTCAGGATCGAGTAGTCGATCTGGAGCAGGTCGCAGTCCCCATCGAGGTTGAACCGCTGCAACAACCCGAGATCGCTGGTGCTCACCCCCCAGGCCAGGACCTTGCCCTGTTCCTGCAGCTTGCGGAACCCTTCGATGAACACCGGGGTGTTCGGCTCGAGATGGCCGATGTGGCATTGGATCGCCTCGATCCGGTCTGTGCCGAGCCGGCGCAGCGATGACTCGACCCCGGCCACCAACCCCTCGACGGTGTCGTACCGGCTGTGCCCGGCCTGGTGGTCGTAGCCGATCCAGCCGATCTTGGTGGCCACCTGGAACCGGTCCCGCCGCCCGTGCATGGCCCGGCCGAGCAGCTCCTCGGAGTGCCCGTCGCCGTAGACGTCGGCGGTGTCGAAGAAGGTGACTCCGCCGTCGAGGGCGGCCTCGATTGCCCCGAGGCTGGCATCGTCGTCACCCGGCCCCCACTCGGACCCGGCGACCGCCCACAGGCCCAGACCCAGCTCGGACACGTTCACGCCGCTTCGCGCCCCGAGCGGGCGGGAGCCCATCATGGTCTCGACGAGGAACCTCCAGATCGGGAGGACGATGATACGACCGGAAGCCTGTTCCCGACACCGCGGTACCCTCGCCGGGCATGGGGATCATGTCGAGCCAGCCCAAGGACCCGGTCCGGGAACCCAAGAAGGGATGGGACCCGGCCCAGTGGGCGACCCGGATTCCCCTCACCCGCATCGAGAACCTCACCGAAGTTCCCCGAGCCGCCTGGGAGAACCGGGACAACGCCCGCTACGCCTTCCGCATCCTCTCCGACGGGGTCTGCGACGGTTGTGCCCTTGGGACGAGCGGAATGGACGACTGGACCATCGACGGGGTCCATCTCTGCAATGTCAGGCTGCGTCTGCTCCGGCTCAGCACCATGGGACCTCTGGACCCGGCCCTGCTCGCCGACGTGGCCGACCTGCGGGAGAAGAGGTCGCGGGACCTGCGACATCTCGGTCGCATCCCCCATCCGCTCATCCGGCGCCGGGGTGAAGCCGGGTTCGCCCGGATCGGCTGGGATGAGGCCATCGACCTGATCGCCGAGCGAATCCGGTCCACCGACCCGGACCGGACCTACACCTATCTGACCAGCCGGGGCATTCCCAACGAGACCTACTACTCGGTGCAGAAGTCGGTCCGGGCGATGGGGACCAACAACATCGACAACGCGGCCCGGGTCTGTCACTCCCCGTCGACGTTCGCGCTCAAGGACGCGCTCGGCGTCGCCGCCACCACCTGCTCCTACTCCGACCTGATCGGCACCGATCTGGTCACGTTCATCGGCTCCAACCCGGCCAAGAACCAGCCGGTGCTGATGAAGTACCTCTTCCACGCCAAGAAGGCGGGGACCAGGGTGGCCCTGGTCAACCCCTATCTGGAGCCGGGGATGGACGAATACTGGGTGCCCTCGGACCTGGAGTCGGCGTTGTTCGGGACCACGATCACCGACCGCTTCTTCCAGGTGCGGCCATCGGGAGACATCGCCTTCCTCCACGGGGTGGTCAAGACGCTCATCGAGCGGGACGCCGTCGACATGGGCTTCGTGGCCGGGCACACCACCGGGTTCGACCAGTTGGCCTCGTATGTCTCCTCGCTGACCTGGGAGCGCGTGGAGGAGGGCTCGGGCCTGCCCCGGAGCGAGATCGACGCTTACGCCGACATGGTGGCCGCGGCCGAGACGGCCGTGTTCGTCTGGGGAATGGGTGTGACCCAGCACGCCCGGGCCGAGGACGCGGTCCAGGCGATCATCAACGTGGCGCTGACCAAGGGTTTCGTGGGCCGGCGCGGGTGCGGCCTCATGCCGATCCGGGGCCACTCCGGGGTGCAGGGAGGCGCCGAGATGGGTGCCTACGCCACGGTCCTGCCCGGGGGGATGCCGCTCGATGCCGGGTCGGCGAGCCGGTTCACCGGTCTCTACGGCTTCGAGGTGCGCGACCATGTCGCGCCGACCACCCCGCAGATGCTCGACCTGGCCGGAAGAGGCGAGATCGACGTCCTGCTCGCGGTGGGGGGCAACTTCCGTGAGGTGATGCCGGGCCCGGCCCGGATCCGGGATGCCCTGGCCCGCATCCCGCTGCGGGTGCACCTCGACATCGCCCTCTCCAGCCAGATGCTCGACGACCCGGCCGACACCGTGATGCTGCTTCCCGCCACCACCCGTTACGAGATGCCG
>DASUSU010000065.1:0-2958 GCA_036374915.1 Acidimicrobiia bacterium
CCGCGACCTCGTCGATGATCGGCGAGGCCGCCAGCAGCCCCTGCTCCACCGCGTCGGCAAAGGCGTAGTGGAGGGCGATCCATGCCCCTGTGATCGCTGCCGTCCTGGTGCCACCATCGGCTTCGATGACGTCGCAATCGACGACCGCCATCGCCTCGCCCATCGCTTTGAGATCGACCACGGCTCGCAGCGATCGTCCGATCAGCCGCGATATCTCCTTGGCCCGGCCCCCGGCCACGTGATCACGACGGACCCTCTCCCCGGACGAACCGGGGAGCATGGCGTATTCGGCCGTTATCCAGCCCTTCCCGGTGTCCCGGATCCACCGTGGCACTTCGCTCTGCAACGAGGCCGTGCACAGGACCCTGGTCCGACCCATCGAGATGAGAACCGACCCCGGAGTCGATGTGGTGAACGGGATCTCAAGCTTGACGTCGCGAAGCTGATCGTGGGGCCGATCAGACATCGAAGCTCACCCCCGGCACCGCCACCGACACCGGTCGGTCGAAGCTGGTCTCGGCCTCACTGACCGACCTGCTCACGTCGAGGTAGGGCGGGATGTGGGTCAGCACGAGCCGCCCGGCCCCGACCTCGCGAGCGAAACGACCTGCCTCGGCGGAGGTGAGGTGGTGCGGGTAGTCGTCTTCGCCGCGCTCCTGATAGGCGGCCTCGCTGAGCATCAGGTCCGCGCCACGCGCCAGATCCTGCCAGTCGCCGTCGGGACCGGTGTCCCCGGTGTAGAACAGGGTCCGGTTCTCCGCCTCCCATCGGGATCCGACCGTGGGCACCGAGTGGTCCATCTCCACGAATGACACGGATAGATCGCCGATCTCGACCACATCGCCGGTCCAGACCGGCGTGAAGTCGAAGGTCTCCCTGAGACGAGATCCCTGACCGCCATCGAGAAAGCTGGAGACACGATCCCAGACCGCCTGCGGGGCGTAGACGGGAACACCCTTCCGCGGATCGGGGCAGTAGGTCCAGGTGTGGAACGCGGTGAACAGGTCGGTGCAGTGGTCGGGGTGCTGGTGGGAGATGACGATGGCGTCGATCATGTACGAATCGACCGGCAGGTTCACGAAGGTCCCCGGCCCGGCATCACACCAGACCCTGGTCCCGGACTGTTCTATCAGGTAGCCGGATGCGGGGCGCCCCGGCACCGGGAACGTCCCCGACGAACCGACGACCTGCAGTTTCACGGAGCCAATCTCTCCGTCCGCCAGCCGTCACCTTCTCGCACATACCGAACCCGGTCATGCAGCCGGTTCGGCTGACCCTGCCAGAACTCCACGGAGTCGGGGGTGAGCCGCCATCCGCCCCATGCCCTCGGCCGAGGCACCTTCACCCCTTTGAACTTCGCCTCCAGCTCTTCGTACATCTCGTGGAGGGCCTCGCGCGAGGCCACGATCTGGCTCTGCATCGAGGCGTGGGCGGCGATCTGGGCGCCCCTCGGTCTCGTCTCGAAGTAGCGATCGGCGGCGTCGTCGTCCACCAGGGCAACCCGGCCCTCGAATCGGACCTGACGATGCAGCGGGATCCACACGAAGGTCGCCGCGGCACGCGGATTCACCCTCAGGTCCCAGCTCTTGCTGCTGGCCAGATTGGTGAAGAACACGATCCCGTCGTCGTCGATCCCCTTCATCAGGACCGCCCTCGCCGACGGCTTCGCCTCGGAGTCGGCGGTTGAGATGACGAAGGCGTTCGGCTCTTCGAGGCCCGCATCCAGCACCCCGTCGAACCAGAGCCGGAACTGGGCAATCGGATTGTCCGCCATGTCCCGCTCGACCAGCCCTACGGCCTCGTACTCACGGCGCAGATGCGCCACCTGGTCTTCGATCACGCGGCTGACGATAGCCTCGACACGTGAGCCGGGACCCAAGCGCCTCCACCCCGACCATGATCGGGCGCGCCCTGCGACGACGCTGCCCCCGGTGCGGCGGAGCCGCCTTCGCGTCCTATTTCCGCCTGCACGAGCGATGCGACCGATGCGGGGTCCGCTTCGAGCGTGAGCCCGGGTACTGGGTCGGTGCGCTGATCATCAACACCGCGGTGGTCTTCGCCTCGTTTCTCCTGGTCTTCATCGGTGGGATCGCCCTGACCTGGCCCGACGTGCCCTGGCTCCCACTCGGCGTGCTCACCGTTGCCACCATGGCGATCCTGCCTGTCGTGTTCTATCCCGTCTCCAAGACCTTGTGGATGGCCCTGGAGCTGTCCTGGCACCCTCTGGAAGAGCATGAGATCGCCGAGGCAGAAGCGGCTACGGGCTAGGCCATAGGCCATAGGGCTAGGCCATAGGCAATAGGCCATGGGCAATAGGCCATAAGCCAGATGAGCCTTTCTGGCCTATGGCTTAGGGCTTGTGGCCTAGAGCCTCTTCGCTATCTCGTCGAGCATGACCTCGGTGGCGCCACCACCGATCGAGGCGATCCTGACGTCCCGGTACATCCGCTCCACCGCGGTCTCGGCGATGTAACCCATGCCACCGTGGAACTGGACACAGTCGTAGAGGACCCGGTTGACCATCTCCCCCACGTATGCCTTCACCTCGGAGACCTGGCGGACCGCATCCTCACCCTGGTCGCTGAGCCAGGCGGCGTGGTAGGTCAGCTCCCGTCCGGCATCGATCTCGGCCTGACGTGAGGCGATACGTTGTCTGATCGTCTGCTTCTGCCACAGCGGCTGACCGAATGCGATGCGCTGTTTCACATGGTCGACGGTCAGTTCCAGCGCACGTTGCGCCTCCCCCAGCGCCTGTCCCATGATCGCCAGTCGCTCGTTCTGGAAGTTGGACATGATGTAGTAGAAGCCGCGGTTTTCCTCCCCGATCCGGTTGCCTTCCGGCACCCAGACCCCGTCGAGGACCAGTTCGGCGGTGTCCGACGACAGCCAGCCGGTCTTCTTCAGCGCCCGGCCGACGCTGAAGCCCGGGGTGCCCTTCTCGACGATGAACATCGACAC
>DASUSU010000066.1:0-2339 GCA_036374915.1 Acidimicrobiia bacterium
CCAGGTGAGAGGAGATCCGGGCCATCTCGGTGAGGATGAGCCGGATGTATTGGGCTCGCTCCGGCACCTCGACGCCGAGCAGTTTCTCGGCGGCGACGATGAAAGGGATCTCGTTGGCGTAGCCCGACACCCAGTCGATGCGGTTGACCAGAGTGGTGATCTGGGGGTAGGTCCGGGCCTCGGACAGCTTCTCGTAGCCGCGATGCATGTAGCCGATGACCGGTTGCACGTCGAAGGCGCGCTCGCCGTCGACCCGTGCCTTGAGCCGGAGGACACCGTGAGTCGACGGGTGCTGGGGCCCGATGTTGAGGGTCATGTCCTCGGTGTCCAGCTCCACCGACACCGACGACTCGGAGAGGTGACGGACCAGGTCCTGGTCTAACACCATCTCATGCCTCCGGGTTCTCCTCGGAAGGGCCGTCCGTCTCCGCGTCGTCCCCCTCCGCACTCTCGTCCTCGGTCTCCTCATCACTGCCCGGCATCGCCTCCACGTCGACCGTGCCGGGCCAGGGCTTTACCTCCCGGCTGAGAAGGGGATAGCTCTTGCGCAACGGGTTGCCCAGGAACTGGTCGGGCAGGTAGAGGTGGACCAGGTTGGGATGCCCCTCGAAATGGATCCCGAACATCTCGTGGGCCTCCCGCTCGTGCCAGTTGGCCCCGGCGTAGACGTCGATCAGGGTGGGTGCCGAGGGGGTCTCGCGGTCCAGGTCGGTGGAGAAGATCACCCGTCGACCTTCGCTGACATCGGCGACGGTGGCGAGCAGCTCGAAACGATCCTCGACCGGCTCGGGAAAAGGGTCGCCCACTTCGACCTCTGAGGCCCAGTCGACCGCCGACAGCCAGGAGAAGAAGACGAGACCGAGCTCGTCGCGCGCCGTGGTCAGGACTTCGACCCATCGCTCGAGGGGGACCCGAACCTTGACCGTGTCGAAGGTCACCGTCCCATCGCCGCCGACCGCGGAGGCCACCCGTTCGGCATACTCCTGGAGCGGGTGGACGGCGGCCGTCTCGGTCTCAGACGGGCTCGAGGTCACGCCTGTTCCATTTCTCTTTGATGTCTTCGCCCTGGATCTTCTTCTGGAGCAGAACGATCCCGTCCATCAGTGCCTCAGGACGGGGAGGACAGCCCGGGACGTACACGTCCACGGGGATCACCTGGTCGACTCCCTTAGTCACCGAGTAGGAGTCCCAATAGGGGCCGCCGCAGTTGGCGCACGACCCCATCGAGATGACGTACTTGGGATCTGGCATCTGGTCGTAGAGACGACGGATGGCCGGAGCCATCTTGTCCGTCACCGTCCCGGCCACCACCATCAGATCGGCCTGACGGGGCGAGGCGGGCAGCGGGATGATCCCGAAGCGCATGAAGTCGAAGCGGGGGCCCGAGGCGGCCATCAGCTCGATGGCACAGCAGGCCAGACCGAACTGGAACAGCCAGAGTGAGTATTTCCGGGACCAGTTGAGAAGCCAGGTCACCGGCTTCGGGGCCCCGAACTTCTGGACTACTCCCACCGCAGCACTCCCTTGCGGACGGCGTAGACCAGCCCGAGGACGAGTATGGCGATGAAGACGAACATCTCGACCAGGCCGAAGGTCCCCAACTGGTCGAGGACGATCGCCCAGGGGAAGATGAACACCGCCTCCACGTCGAAGATCACGAACAGCAACCCGTAGACGTAGTAGCGGACGTAGCTCTGGCTCCAACCGGACCCGACCGGGTCGACGCCGCACTCGTAGGTGAGCAGCTTGGTGGCGGTGGGATTGGTCGGTCGCAGCACCGCGGCGACACCCAGCATCACCATCACCAGGACGGCCCCGAGGACGGCAAAGGCGCCGACTGTCAGGTAACTCTCGAAGTATGGGGTCATGCCGGTGAGGGTTGGATGGACAGCACCGCCGGCGAGTATACGCAGAGGTCCTTTCTCGTCGAAGTTTGGAAACGCCAACTGTCATCGGGAAAAACCCCGGGGACGGCCCTAGCCTGCGCCGATGGCCGGTCCCCTCTCCCACCACTCCCGCGGTCTGGTCAACCTGGTTGCGGAGATCGAATCACGTCTGATCGGCAGCTCCCCCTCTCCCCGCCTCGACCCGCGCACAGCCGAGCTCGTCCCCGAGGGGAGGACCTACGTGCTCATCCTCTTCGACGGGCTCGGGGTCGCCCAACTCGGACACGAGGCGGCAGGGCCGCTTCGCCTGTCGCACCGGGAAACCCTGCACGCGCCCTTTCCCACCACCACCAGCGTCTCGCTGGCCACCGTCGCCACCGGTCTGCCCCCGTCGCGGCACGGGTTGGTGGCCCATCTCGCCTGGCTCGAAGACGTAGGGAAGGTGGTCAACAC
>DASUSU010000067.1:0-5237 GCA_036374915.1 Acidimicrobiia bacterium
GGCTCGAAGAGGTGGGAAAGGTGGTCAACACGCTGAAGTGGGTCGATCTGTCCGGCAGCCCGGTGCCCCATGACTACGGATCGTTCCTGCCCGGCCCCAATCTCTGGGAACGTCTCCGGCCCGGCGGGATCGAGCCGATAACGGTCCAGCCCTCATCATTCGCCGGCAGCCCGCTCTCCCGGGTCCTGTATCGGGGAGCCCGCTTCGAGCGTGCCTGGGACGAGCAGGACCTGGTCGAGGCAACCGTCCAACTAGCCGCGGAGCCGAACCGATTCGTCTTCACCTACTTCTGGCCGGTCGACTTCGCCGGCCACGTGCACGGTCTCGAGTCCGAGGAGTTGAGCGACGCGATCCGTCGCGCCGGCCTGCTCTGGGAAGGGGTCGCCTCCCGCCTCCCCCCCGACGTGACACTGCTCGGGACCGCCGATCACGGTTTGATCGACTACGCCGAGAAGGACAAGATCCTGATCCGAGGCGCACCTTTCGACGCGCTCCGCTACGGGGGAGATCCGAGGGGAGTCCACGTCTGGGGTGACCGGGGCATGCTCGGGGAGCTGGCCGCCAGGACGGGGGCGGATCTGACCGATCCCCTCGCCCTGCTCGGTCCCGATCCCGGCCCTGCGGCCAGGTCGCGGACCGGGGATGGACTGCTTCTCGCCCCTCCCGGCAAGGTCCTGCTCCCCCCCGGCTTCGACAAGCGTCTCCACTGCTATCACGGCGGCCAGGCAGACGCCGAAATGGAGATCCCCTTGCTGGTCGCCTAGGGGGATCGGCAGGTTTGGCGGCCCGGCCCGGCGGGTAGGTAGGGGCAGCCCTCATCGGGCGGTCTACAACAGGAGGTAGACGATGATCCCCGGAGGATTCACACCCACGGACCAGCGGACGTCGGAGCGCGAGGTCCCGCATCTCACCGAACAGCAGAAGGCGCGTAGCGCCAGGTCGGCATGGCTCACCCTGGCAGCGATCGTGCTGCTGGTCGCCGTGATGATCCTGCTGCTGTCCCTGATCCCGGACGTATGACATCGGTGGCCGAGGCACCCGGCCGCCATCGCAGCAAGGGCTGAGCCGAATGGAACGGACCAACACCGTGGTCGCGGTGATCGATGATCGCGAAGCGGGACGCAACGCGGTCGCCGCCCTCTCCGGCGAGCAGTTCGCCGCCGAGGTCTTCGTCGGCCAGGAAGGCCTGGACCGCCTCCGCTCCGACCAAGAGGAGGGCGTCCCCTCCGTGATGGCCAAGATGGCCATGGCCTTCGGTGACGAAGTGCGGATCATGAAGCGGCTCGAGGCAGCCATCGAAGCGGGAGCCACGGTGGTGACCGTCGACGTGAGCGACGACCAGGCGGCACGGGTGGCCACCATCCTCGAGGAGTACGACGGTCACGACATGTGGCGACTCGGCGAGTGGAGCTTCAACCGCATCGGCTCCCACGGATCCGGGGAAGGCTGAGCCGTATGGCCAATCCACAACACACCGTTGCCGTGTTCGCCCCCCATCTCGCCCTCACCGTGACCATCGAGAACAGCAGAGAAGGGGGACCAGACGACATCCACATCCATCCCGGCGGTCAGGGCTTCTGGGTGGCGCGAATGCTCCGTCACCTGGGAGAGCGCCCGTTGCTGTGCGGCCCGGTGGGAGGAGAGTCGGGCGCGGTGCTCCGGGGTCTCATCCGCCAGTGGGGCATCGAGCTGAGCCCGGTGGAGGTCCAGGAGAGCTCGCCGGCGATCATCCAGGATCGTCGCAGCGGCGAGCGGACCCCGATAGCCGAGGCTCCGGCCCCCGGTCTGGCCCGGCACGAGCTCGACGACGCCTATGGGAAGATCCTGGACCACGCATTGACCGCACAGGTGGTCGTCCTCGCCGGTCAGCAAACCGAGATCGTGCCGGTGGACACCTATCGGCGTCTGGGGCACGACCTCGCCTCGGCCGACGTCCGTGTGGTGGGAGACCTCCACGGCCGGGAGCTGGACGCTCTCCTCGACGGCGGCGCGATCGACCTGCTCAAGGTGAGCGACGAGGACCTGGCCGACGACGGCGCACTCACCGACAGCGACGAGTCGTCAGTGCTCGCCGCTCTGCACCGCCTGATGGAGCGAGGCGCCCGAAACGTGGTGATCTCACGGGCGGAGCAGCCGGCTCTGGCCCATCTCGGGGATGTCACCTACCGGGTGACCGGTCCCGCCTTCGAGCCTGCCGACTTCCGCGGCGCCGGAGACTCGATGACCGCCGGGCTGGCGGCGGGCTTGAGCAGACGTCTCCGCCCCGAGGAGACGTTGCGGTTGGCCGCGGCGGCGGGTGCGGCCAACGTGACCCGTCACGGGCTGGGAAGCGCCTCCCACGATCTGATCCCCAAGCTGGCGGAGCGGGTCGAGATCGAGATCCTCTCCGCCTTGGCGCGATGACCGAACGACGGCGCGTCATCGTCACCAACGACGACGGGATCGACTCCCCCGGGCTCAGGCTGCTCGCCGCCGGGCTCGCCGAGGAGTACGACGTGGTGGTCGCCGCCCCGAGCAGCGACATGTCGGGCAGCGGGACCGGGATCGGTGGCTTCGACCCGGTGACCGGGGTCGAACTGACCAAAGCCGAGATGGGGGGCATCACCGCATACACCGTGGCCGGGCCCCCGGGCCTGGCAGTGATGGCCGCCGCTCTCGGAGCGTTCGGCCGGTTTCCCGATCTGGTGGTGTCCGGGGTGAACGCAGGGATGAACACGGGGCACTCGATCATCCACTCGGGCACGGTCGGCGCGGCCCTCACCGCTCGCACCTTTCGCAGCAGGGGGCTCGCCGTCAGTCTCGCCCAGTCCGATCCGTGGCAGTGGGAGTCGGCCGTCGACGTCGGGGTCTCCGCGGCCAGATGGATCATCGATCGCAAGACCGGCCCCTACGTCCTCAACATCAACGTCCCCGGAGTGCCTCTCGCCGAGATCAACGGGATTCATTGGGCCGACCTCGACGAATTCGGTTACTTCAGGGTGGCCAACGCCGACGTCGAGGATCGGAGGCTCCAATTCGTGGTCGGGTCGTCCTCGGCGGGAACCGACCCGGCCAGCGACACCGCCCTCTGTGCCAAGAACTTCGTGACCGTCACCCCGCTCTCCACCATCGAGCCCGCCCCGTTCCCGGATCTCGACGCCGGGATGCTGTGGCGGCCGTGACCGTCCCGTTTTGAGCGCCCTCCCGCCGGGTATGGCGCCCCTACCTGCAGAGGAGTAGGAATGGAATGTGCGCACAAGCCGTGCACCTGTCAGGTGTCGGAGCCTGGGGAGACATGCAATGAGGCGTGCGAGCAGAGCGCGATGTCCGGTGAGTTCTGTGGTTGCGAGCACGCGGTGTGCGAGACGAGCCGGATGAGAGCCCTGGTAGCCGATTGAGCCGTCTCAAGCTGATCCAGGGCGCCGCCCTCGGTGCGTCGGTCGCCTATCTCTTCGATCCCGACCATGGGCGGATTCGGCGCCGAGCCCTCGCCGCCAGGATCGGGCGATCGGTCGGGATAGCCCTCGACACCCCCCGCCCGAACGCGGTCGTAGCCAGCCCTGGCCGTGGCGGGCGCGCCGCCCGGGTCGTGGCCGTTCTGCGGCCTCGCCGGATCCGTGGGCTGTTCCTGCGCCGCGGGTCAGGTCCGGTGACCGACGTCTGGGACGCCCCGATGGCCACGGTGAACATTGACATCGACCAGGGGACGGTCACACTGAGCGGTATCTTCCCAACGGTCGATGACGGCCCACTCGGGGCCGAAACCCCCCGTGCCGCCGAAGACGAGGTCGATCTCGTCGACGATCGCCAGTGACCATTTGGCGTTTCGCACTGCCCATCCCGTGGTAATCCACTCCGTCCAGGAGAACAAATGCCAATCGACACATCGAATATCGCAAGCCCGGCCGACGGTGCAGGTGAGCTGAGCACGGTCAGCGCCGCCTACGCGGACTCGGCCGCAGCCAGGGCCGTGCTCGACGACTTGGAGCAGGTCGGTCTGCGCCCGACGGTGATCGTCCCAATGGGATCGTGGTCGGCGTTCTCCGACCCGGGCCGGCCCGGAGGACTGTTCGAACAGCCGCTGCGCACCGCCCGCACCGGCGCGTTGACTCTCGGCTCGATGACCACCCTGGGCTCTCTCGTGATGCTGGAGGGCAGACATTGGATTCTCTACGCCGCGATCGGCGTGGTGATCGGAGCCCTGACCGGCTGGGTGGGAAGCGCCATCGCAGCCACCGCCCACCCCGCGCGCGAGGAGGATCTCCTCGCCTATCCCGGCGGCGGTCTGACCATCGAGGTCGAGGCCGACCAGCCGGAGCAGGCGCGCCTCGCCGAGCTGGTGATGGGACGGCACCAACCCACCGTGTTCAAGGCGTCCACCCGACCCGGCGCCCGGCCTCCGGCGGAGAGGGTGATGTGGCAGCACGAGGAGGGGCTCTCCCCGCTCCAGGCGATGTCAGCGTGGCTCGACGACTCCAAGAGCAACCCACCCGTGCTGCCCCGGGGCAGACATCTTCGGGCGACCCGCATTCGCAGCTGACCCCCCGCCTTCATCCCGGGCCCGAGCGTGCGCTAGAAGCCACCCAGTCGAGGAAGTCGCCGACCGGCAACGTGTTGACCACCGAAGCCGGCCTCAGGCCGGCCCTCTGCATGGTGGCGACCGAGTTGGCGACATTGCCCATCTCTCCGACCCGGTGAGAGTCGGAGTCGGCCGCGAACAGCGCCCCGGCCGCATCGGCCATCTCGATCAGCCCGGCGGACAGATCGAGACGATCCCGATGCCCGTTGACCTCGAGCGCAACCCGGTGCTCGACGGCGGCGGCGATGACCGCCTCGAGGTCCAGGTCGAGCGGAGGGCGAATCCCGATTCGCCTCCCGGTGGGATGGGCCAGCACCCGGACCGTCGGGTGCTGCAGCGCAGTCAGCACCCGGGCGGTCTGCGCAGCCCGGTCGAGATCGAAATGGGAGTGGATGCCGGCGACCGCCATGTCGAGGAGGCCCAGCGTCTCGTCGCCGACGTCGAGCCCCCCGTCCCGGTCGATGTTCAGCTCGGCGCCGTGCAACACCACCAGGTCGGGAAAACGGGACCGGGCCGCCTCGATCTCGGCGCGCTGCTCGACCAGCCCCTGCCCGTCGAGCCCGCCGAAGCGGAGCCCCGAGGTGTGGTCGGTGACGAGCAGGTACTCGTAGCCACGGCCCACGGCCTCATGGAGGATGTCGCTCAGGCTCATCCGCCCGTCCGGGGACCGGTCGGTGTG
>DASUSU010000068.1:0-17100 GCA_036374915.1 Acidimicrobiia bacterium
CCGGGGAGCCCCGCCGCCCTGGAGCATCCGCTCCTCCCCTTCGTCAGCTACCCGTACGAGTGGACCTTCTCCATGCTCAAGGACGCCGCCATCCTCCAGCTCGACCTGCTCGAGGGCGCCCTCTCCGCCGGTCTGACCATCAAGGACGCCACCCCGTACAACATCCAATTCGTGGACGGCAGGCCGATGTTCATCGACATCGGCTCGTTCGAGACCTACCGACCGGGCGAACCGTGGATCGGCTACCGGCAGTTCACCCGCCAGTTCCTGTTTCCGCTTCTCCTCCGGGCCTGGGTCGGTGTCCCGTTTCAACCGTGGCTGCGTGGAGACCTCGAGGGCCTCACCTCGGCCCAGATGTCCCGGCTCCTTCCCTTCCGCAAGAGGTGGAATCGGACCGCCCTGCTCCACGTCCGGCTCCAGGCCCGCATGGAAGAGCGGATGTCGGATCGGTCGGTGCGTCAGGAGCTGGGGGCGGCCGGCTTCAACGTCGAGCTGATCCTGGCCAACGTGAGGAAGCTGCGGTCGCTGATCGAGTCGTTGCACTGGGACCACGGGGACGATGGGTGGTCGACCTACGTCGAATGCAGCCACGTCGCCCGCGATCGCACCGCCAAGAGCGAATTCCTCACCGCCGCGATCCAGCGCCACGATCCGAAGCGTGTCGTCGACCTGGGGGCGAACGACGGGCACTTCTCCCGCATCGCGGCGGCCACAGGCGCCCTGGCGATAGCCGTGGACAGTGACGAGGCCGTCCTCGACGCCCTCTACCGGGCCCATGCCGGCCCCGGGCTGGCGATCGTGGTCACCGACCTGGCCAACCCGTCACCGGCCCAGGGCTGGGCGGGTGTGGAGCGAGGCTCGCTGCTCGACCGGGCCAAACCCGACCTGGTCGTGGCCTACGGCCTGATCCACCACCTGATCTATGGGGCCAGCATCCCTCCCGCGGAGGTGGTGCGCTGGCTCTCCGAGTTCGCGTGCCCGGTGGTGCTCGAGTACGTCTCCCCCGCCGACGAGATGGTGGCGAAGCTGGTGGGGAACAAGCTCCCCCATGAGCTGCACCGCGATCGGGAGGAAGCCGAGTTCAGGGCCCTCCTCGGCTCCCGGTTCGACGTGGCCGGGGAGCTGAGGCTGACCTCCGGCACCAGGGTGCTCTTCGCTCTCCACCCTCGTCGAGGCTGACCCGATCGGTCGGGTGGTCGCCCGCCCGGATCAGCCGGTGAGCGTGGCCGGGCTCTCCACCGCCTGGTCGCCGAACTCGGCCACGATGGTGAACCGCTGCAAGCCGTCCGGGATGGCGTCGGACGCGATCTCGTAGGAGAATCCGGAGCGGAGGAGGTTGTCGCTCTTGAACCACCTGGTCACGTTCACGTTGTCCTCGTTGGGCGCCTCGGCGACGAGCAACTGCTCTCCGGCGAAGACATAGACACGGTCGGCGGGGACCTTCTCGCTGACGTCGGCCGCCCAGCCGGTCACCCGCCACCCGGTGGGCGTTTCCGTGACCCCAGTTATCTCCACGCGCCGATTCCCCTCGGGTCGGATGTCGAGGCGATGGCCATCCTCGGCGAGGTATTCGACGGCGATGTCGGCGGAGGAGCCGACCAGCCAGCCTCCACGCGCTGACGGAACCAGAATGCTCACTTCGTTGGCGCCGTCGACGATCAACTCCTCGGCGACCAGAGCGTGGATCTCCCCGCTCCGCTCGCTGTCCCTGGTGACCAACCCGGTGCCGGCGACGGTGCCGTTGACCACGACGAGCAGATCATCGGTATCGGCATCCTCCGGCAACTCCAACCTCCCGGAGATGTAGGTCGGCACCATCCCCGATCGGCGGTCCACCGCGGCCAGCCGATCCGCCTGGGTGAGCGACCAGCGAAGCTGGTCGCTCGGCTCTGCCCCCAACTCGGTGACGGGGCGGCCCACCAGATCGGCGTGGGGACCGGCGCCGGCGACGCCGATCCAGTCGTCCTGATTGGGCACCCACTCGTGATTGCGACGGACCTGGGCGAACAGGTCGTCGAGATCGGTGCTGACCGGATCGCCGTTGCAGCAGTAGAAGACGACCTGGTGGGGACGATCGGTCCCCTCGATGGTGGTGAGTGAGCGCCCGTCGAACTCCCAATCGGTGGAGATCTCGAGGGCTTCGACGATGGTAGGCATGATGTCGATTGCGAAGGCGGGCTCGTCGTAGGTCCGGCCCCCGGTCTGCCCGGGGAACTTGACGAAGAGCGGGACCCGGTAGAGGTCGGCCCGGTTCTCCTCCTTGGGCCAGCGGCGATGCTGGCCGGGGACGAACGACGCCCCGTGATCGGCCACGACCACCACCATCGCCTCGTCCCAGGTACCGGTCTCCTCGAGACGGCCGAACAACGCACCCAGCCTCTGGTCGAGGAAGCCGAGCTGGTAGAGGTGCCGCTGGAAGGCGAGCCGGGGGAGATCGGGACGGTCCACCCAGTGCCCTCCCACCTCGATCCCGTCGACCTCGTCGTATTGCTCCGGGCGCTCGTAGTGGGTGCCGGAGGGATTGGTCCGCCAGGGGATGTGCGGCGACTCGAGATGCGCGAAATGGAGAGTGGGCGGGGCATCGGGCTCGATCCCGTCGATGACCCGCTGCAGCCAGTCGATCCAGCCGCTCCTCACCCCGGCCTTGGGAACGGCCAGGTCGCCGATGTCGACCGGGGCGGCCGCCCTGCTCGCCGCCTGGCCCAGGAATCCCTTCCAGGTCCCGTCGATGCTGGGGAGCGTCTCCCGGACCGAGACCGGGAGGGAGAGATGCGCGTAGACCACGCCAACGTCCTGGAGGAGGCTGCCGAATCGGGCCGGGCCCCGCCCGGCATAGTCCTGACAGAGGTCTTGGGGACAGAGGTCGGTGAGCCACTCGACGACATGCATCTGGTAGCCGGCGCCGAGCAGGGTGAACAGGTTGTCGGGATGGTCCGCCACCGATGGGCTGTCCTCACTCTCCCCGAGGCGCCCGGTGAGGATGGCGGGGACACTCGACGTGGTCGCTATCGAGTTGGACAGGGCGTTGCGATACCAATTGCCCTCCTCGGCGAGACGGGCGAAGTTGGGGAACAGCCGTTCGTTGATCGTCCCGTCCTCGCTCATCAGCGAGGCCAGGGGCAATTCGTCGAGCTGGATGAACACCACCGGCGCGGGACGACCGATGTGCTCGATGTCCGGGCTCTCGCTCACCGGCTCGGCGAGGAGACGCGAGGTCGGCGAGATGGCGAGGAACATGACGAGGACCGCCGGCCCGAGCAGGGAGAAGTAGAGGAGGCCTTGCTCGATGCGCGAGCAGAGGAGCAACACGACGACGGTGAACCCGATCCCCAGTGCGATGGCGGCGACGTTGTCATCGGGTACCACCTGGCGGCTGATCGCCATCCCGGTGGCCGCCGCCGAGATCCCGACCAGCGCGTAGTAGGCGATGTTGGCCGGGCGATCGCCGAGCTTCTCGGTGACGACGAGGACCAGGAATGCGACAAGGGGCGGGACCAAGGTCACCATCAGCGCGAACAGGACGATCTGGCCCGGCGTGCTCCGATTGGCCACGAAGACGCCCGGGTTCCTCCCGTACAGGTCGAGCAACGGGGCGGCCACACCCGCGGTCATCAGACCGAACACGACCAGGGCTCGTCTCCACAGTCGTCTCCTGTCGATCCTGGGCAGTGTCACGTCGGCCAAATTAACGGCAGACGGGGCCAAACCGGCCTGCCCGGCCGAGGCGATCCGAGCCCGGTCGACGCCGGCGAGGGGCGAGGGCCAACAGGGAGGCGGCACGATCCCTACGATGGGGATGTCTGAGCGAAAGGATGACTCATGGGACTCATGGACACGATCAAGAGCTGGTTCGGCAAGGCAAAGGAACAAGGCGCGGAGCTGATGGAGAAGGCCGAGCCCTATGTCGAGAAGGCAAAGGTGCAAGGAGCGGAGCTCGCCGAGAAGGCCAAGGAACAGGGCGCCGAGCTGAGGGAGAAGGCCGAGCCCTACGTCGAGAAGACCAAGGACTTCGCCCAGGACGCGGTGGACAAGGCGAGCACCAAGATCGAAGAGCTCAGGGACAAGTCGTCATCGTCGATGGAGCAGGCCAAGGACAAGGTGGAGGAGACGGCCGAGTCGGTGGCGGAGAAGGCGTCCGACGCCGGTGAAGCGGCCAGGGACGCAGCGGGCAGAGCCGCCGATGCGGCCGAGGGCGCGGTCGACGAGGCAAAGGACAAGCTCGAGGGCTGAGCCGGGGGAGCCATCCCCTCGGCCATAATGCCCGACGACCATGAAACGCGCCTCCGATCGTCTCAGCCGCATCCCCCCTTCGGCCACGCTGGGGATCAGCGCCCGAGCCCGTGAGCTTCGCGGGGAGGGGATCGACGTCGTCTCCTTCGGCGCCGGCGAGCCCGACTTCGCCACCCCCGAGCATGTGGTGGCCGCCGCCGCCCGTGCCTGCTACGACCCCGACAACCACAAGTACACCGCCTCGGCCGGGCTGCGCCCGCTCCGGGAGGCGATTGCCGAGGACGTCGGCCGGTACTCCGGCGTCGAGGTCGACTGGTCCGAGGTGATGGTCACCAACGGGGCGAAGCAAGCGGTGTTCCAAGCCTTCGCCGCCCTCATCGACCCGGGTGACGAGGTGCTGCTCCCCTCCCCTCATTGGGTCACCTACCCCGCAGGCATCGAATTGGCCGGCGGCGTGGTGGTGTCGGTGCCGACTGCAATCGAGGACGAGTTCAAGGTGACGGTCGAGGACCTGGAGCGGGCGCGGACCGAACGGACCCGGCTCCTGGTGTTCGTCTCCCCCTCCAACCCGACCGGTGCGGTCTACACCGCGGAGGAGGCGAGGGCAATCGGCGAGTGGGCCCTGGCCAACGACATCTGGGTCCTCGCCGACGAGATCTACCAGCGTCTCACCTATTTCACCGACGTTGCCCCCTCGATCGCGGCGGTGACGCCCCGCTTCGACAACTGGCTCTTGGTCAACGGTGTGGCCAAGAGCTATTCGATGACCGGGTGGAGGGTCGGCTGGATGGTTGGCCCGGCCGACATCGTCGAAGCGGCCAACGCCCACCAGTCCCACGTCACCGGCAATGTCGACAACGTTGCCCAGCACGCCGCCCTGGCCGCCCTGCGCGGCCCACAGGACACCGTCGAGGAGATGCGGCGGGCCTTCGACAGCAGACGCAAGTTGATGTATGGGCTGGTCAGCGACATTCCGGGGGTGAGATGCGTCGAGCCCCAGGGCGCCTTCTACGTGTTCCCCGAGGTCAGCGACGCCATGGAAGGGCGGTGGGCCTCCACCGACGAGTTGGCGACCGTGATCCTCGAGGAGGCGGGCGTGGCCCTCGTCCCCGGCGAGTCGTTCGGGACACCCGGCTTCCTTCGGCTCTCCTATGCGGTGGGTGAGGCAGACATCGAACGGGGCATGGATCGGATCAGACGTCTCCTGGCCGGATGATGGCCCGGTTCCGAAGCGGGTTTACACTCGCCGTCGATGGAAGGGACCACAGCGCGGGCCATGATGCTCGTCGAGCCTCGTCACTTCTCCCTCACGGAGTTGCCCGCCAAACCCGACCTCGACGGTGGCTGGCTCGCCGTTGAGGCGACCGGCCTCTCCGGGGCCGACGTCCAGGTGTGGAAGGGGGAAGCCAGCGAGGTCGTCTACCCGCTCATCCCCGGGCACGAGGTGGTGGGAAGGATCGCCCGGGGCTCCCCGACCATCCCCTACCCGGTGGGGACCAGGGTGGTCGTCGAGCCGAGGATCCACTGCGGCGAGTGCCATCGCTGCAAGCTCAACCTGGCCACCTGCGTCCGCCGCCGCCCCTCCAACTCCTACGGCTTCATTCCCTCCATCGAGCCTCCCGGGCTCTGGGGTGGTCTCGCCGAATTCCTCTACATCGACCCGGCGGCCCGGCTCCACCCGCTGACCGACGACGTGCCCGCCGAGGTGGGCACCTTCGTCCACCCGCTCGCCGCCGGCCACACCTGGGCCGTGGAGCTTCCCGCTCTGCAGAACGGTGAGAACGTCCTGATCCTCGGCCCTGGCCCACGAGGGCTGGCCTGTCTCATCGCGGCCAAGGCCGCCGGCGCAGGCTGGGTCGGGGTGACCGGTCTCTCCCACGACCGTGACCGGCTCGAGTTGGCCAAGCGGCTCGGGGCCGATCTCGCCATCGACGCCGAGAAGGAGGACGTCGGAGGCGCCATAGCCGAGGCGCTGGGTCGTCGACCCGACATCGTGGTCGATGTCACCTCCGACGATCCCGAGGCCCTGTTCACCGCGCTCGACCTGGTCCGGAGCGGCGGCCGGGTCATCCTCGCCTCGACCAAGGGCAACCGGGCGTTCCACTTCATCAGTGACGTCCTGGTCGCCAAGCAGCTCACTGTCAGGGGAGCGATGGGGGCGACGACGGTGGGGTACCAGTGGGCCGCCCGTCAGATCGAGACCGACCCCCGCATCGACGATCTCGTCTCGCATCAGTTCCCGCTCTCCGAGGCATCGAGGGCGCTGCAGGCCGCCGCCGGGCTCCTCGGTCGCGAGGAGCTGATATCGGTGGCCGTCACCTTTTGAGATGACCGGTCGCGGGGCGGCCCCGAGCCGGCTGTCGCTCGGGTCCTGGGTCCTCTACGACCTGGCCAACACCATCTTCGCCCTGGGGGTGATCGGCCGCTACTTCCCGGAATGGCTCGCCTCGGTGGGCCAGCGGGACAGCGCGTTGGCCCTGGTCGAGGCGGCCGCGGGCGCCATCGTCGTCTTCGCGGCACCGTGGGCCGGGGCGCGCAGCGATGTCCGAGGCACCCGGGTCCCGACCCTGATCGTCACCACCGTGGTGGCGGTTGCCGCAACGGCCCTCCTCGCAACCGGGCCGGTTGTCATGTCGCTGCTCCTCCTCGGCGTCGCCCTGGTCGCGTTCAATGTCGGCTCCGTGGTCTACGACGCGCTCCTGGTCGACGTGAGCACACCGGCCAACCGGGGACGGATCTCCGGGCGCGGCGTCGGCGTCGGCTACATCGGCTCTTTCGTCGGGCTCGGTCTCGGCGTGGTCACACTCGACGTGTTGGGGTGGTCCTTCGCCGCCACCTTCGCCACCCTCGCCCTCGCCTTCCTGATCCTGGCCCTGCCCGCCTTCTTCTTCATCACCGAGCGTGGCGGCCACGACGAGGCCCCGCTCCCCCGGATGAGGGACGTGGTGAGCCGGCTGGTCGCCTCGTGGCGTCTCGCCTCCAGGTACGACGGCGTGGTCCGGTTCCTGGTCGGCCGATTCCTCTACACCGACGCGATCAACACCCTGATCGGCGGCTTTCTCACCATCTTCGTCACCCGGGAGCTCGGGCTGGACGGGGGGTTCGTGACCGCCCTGCTCGCCGTGGCGATCACCGCCGCGATCTTCGGGGCTTTCGCCGCCGGAAGGCTGGTGGAGGATCTCGGGCCGCTCCGGGTGCTGCGCGCCGTGCTGGTGTTGTGGATGGTGGCGATCGGATCAGGCGTGGCCGCGGCGGTGACCGGGCTGACCGGGCTGGCCTGGGCAATCGGGCCGCTGGGAGGGGTGGCACTGGGCGCCACCTGGACCGCGGACCGGGTGGTGATGACCCGTGTCTCCCCACCCCGGCATCTCGGCGAGTTCTACGGTTTGTACGCCACCGTGGGCAGGTTCGCCACCATCCTCGGGCCCTTGACCTGGGCGGTGATCGTCGACGTCCTCGATGTGGGCCGGCTCTGGGCGATGGGCGCCCTGATCGGCTTCGTCGTGGCCGGCTGGTGGGTCCTGCGACAGGTCGACGACACCGAACGGGTCTGGCCGGCCGGCGATCTGCCGGTGGCCGGTCCGATCAGTACAGCCCCTGACGCTCCCCCGATATGAGGTGCTGCTCCACCGCATAGGGAATGGGGAGGTCCCTGACCTCCCGGGGGCCCCGCACCAGCCTCCTCCCGATCTCGGCGAACCAGGTGTCGTTGGCGAAGGCCCAGGGCCAGGCCCGGATCCCGACCCTGGCCCCCACTATCCCGCCCACCATGGCGGCTAGAGGGCTGCCCCCGATCTTGGCCGCCTGCTCCACCGGGAGGTGGGACCGGTCCACCACCGGGGCGGAGAGGAGAAGCCCGGCGGTTACCAGGCTCCACGAGTGAGGCCCGCCCAGCCCGGCGGTGATGGCGAGCGCCTCTTCGCCGTCGCCGACCCCGACCAGGTCGGGCAGGCCCTTCAGGCTCGCCACGAGCTCGACGGGATCGGGGCCGTTTGCCGGACCGGTCGCCAGCGTCTCGGCGGCCGGAGCGATGGCCTCGACCACGCCCAGGAGGAGATCACGCCCCGATTGGCCGAAGCACGAGGCGGCCACCGCCGCCGCGGTCACGACCCCGGCCAGTATCGATGAGGACTCGTTGTGGAACACCCGGCCCAACGCCAGTCCCTCGCTGCGAAGACGTTCCGGATCGCGACGGAAGGCGACACCGACCGGCACCGCGCGGGGCGCCCCGTCGAGGGAGGGCTCGAGGGCCGGGACCGGTGCGCCTCCGGCCGCCCCGTCCAGCCAAGCCCTCAGCTCGGGGCTCTCCATACGGAACACCGGCTCCTCCTCGCCGAACCCGTCGAGCTCGCGCATGGCGCCCACCAGGGAGTCGACTTCGAGCCCGCCGTGCTCGATGAGCTGATAGGCGATGACGGTGGCCTGCTCGGTGATGGCGGTGTAGCCCAGCTCCCACAGCCCGCCGGCACTGTCACCGGCGGCCAGGCCCAGCATGGCGCCGTCGCCCTCACCCGCTACCAGGGAAAATCTCGACTCGGGGTCGGTCACGGGGCCGGAGGGTACCGCCGGCCCCCTGATCTCACCCGGATTCACCCCGCCGGTAGGCTCCGGCCCAGATGGTCCGCATCGTCGTCCTCGCCAATCCTTCGGCATCCCAGTTCACCGGCGGAGCACACCGGACCGTGATGTCGATCCTGGGAAAGGTGGGACAGGTCGAGGCGGTCTGGCCGGAATCGGCCGCCGACGCCGAGACCAGGTCGGCCGAGGCGGCGCGCGATGGCGTCGAGGTTGTGGTCGCCATGGGTGGTGACGGGATCGTCCATCACGTGGCGCAGGGAGTGGTCGGGACCGGTTCGGCTCTCGGGGTCATCCCCGCCGGGACCACCAACGTGATCGCCCGGCTTCTCGGCATCCCGCTCAAGCCGGCGAAGGCCGCCCGTCTCCTCATCGAGCCCGAGGTCCCGCCCGTCGCCCTGGGCACTGCCCGCATGACCCTGACCCGTGGCTCGGTGGAGACGACCCATCACGCGGTGTTCGCCGGAGGTTTCGGCCTCGACGCGGCAGTGGTGCTCGAGGCGGACAAGGAGCCGTACCGCAAGGTCCGGTTCGGCTCGATTCACTACGCCCGCACCGCCTTGGGGGTTGCCTTCAAGCAGTTCCCCGGGCGTGTGCCCAACATCACGGCGAGGTACGGCGAAGACGAGCGGCTGGCGACCGCAGCCCTGATCCAGTTTCGCCCGGTCTACACCTACTTCGGCCCGATCCCGCTCCGGGTGACGCCGCACCCCCCCGACCCGATGACGCTGCTGACCATAGGGAGGCTGAAGCGGCGGCTCGTCCCGCGGATCGTCGCCACCCTGCTCCGCAACGGCTCCCTCGGGTCGATCCCCGGCTTCACGGTGGTCCCCAACCTGACCCGGGTGGATATCTCGGCGGACCCCCCGGTCGCGGCGCAAGCCGACGGAGAGGCCTTGGGGATGGTCGACAGCGGGTTTGTGGAGTGGGCCCCGGGGTCGCTCCGGGTGATCGCACCTCAGCTGTTGGGTTGAAAGATGGTGAGATGCGGGAACGGGATCTCGATCCCCTCTGCATCCAGGCGCTTCTTGATCCGCAACAGGGCCTCACGTCGCACCGACCATCTCTCGTCCGCCCGGGTGGTCAGCCGGGCCCGGACGATGACGGCAGATTCGGCCAGCTCCTGGACCCCCAGCATCTCCGGCTCCTCGGTGATCCGGTCCTTCCAATCCGGGTCCGCGGCGAGTTTGCGCAGCTCGTCGAGCATCACCTCCATGGCGTGGTCCACGTCCGCCCCGTAGGCGATCCCCACGTCGAGCACCGGCTGGGCGTAGAGATTGGTGAAGTTGGAGGTCACCGTTATCTGGCCGTTGGGGACGAAGTGGACGTTGCCCTCGAAGTCGCGGAGGACGGTGATGCGAAACTGGATGTCCTCGACGGTCCCGCTGGTGTCGGCGATGGTCACCGTGTCACCGATCCGATACTGGTTCTCGGCGAGGATGAAGAAGCCGGCAAGGACGTCCTTGACCAGATCCTGAGCCCCGAACCCGATGGCGGCCCCGAACACGGTGCCGATGGCGAGGAACGGGGTGAGGCTGAACCCCCAGATGTCGAACACCATCAGCAATCCGAATACCACCAGGACCACCGAGATGACCCTGCGGACCATGAGCCACAACGTCGCGGCCCGGGGACCCGCCTCCGGGGCCCGGCGTTCCACACGACCGACGAATCTGGAGCCGATCCACGTCAGGAGCAGGTAGATGAGCAGGGCCAGGGCGAGGACGATTCCCATCCGCACCCATTGATTGGCGATCAGCGTCTCCGGGTCCTGCATGGCGGCGGAGGTTAGGTGGTTTTGCGCTCGAGGTCACCGAGGGCCAGGGCCAGCTCGGTGACCGCGGCGTGGGCCCGCCCCCGCTGCACCAGGACGTGCCGGATCGGGTTGCCGATCACCTCGTCGACCCTCGCGATCAGCTCGTCCTCCCGGGCTTCGGGCACGGATTCCTCCTCGACCGGGCCGGGAGCCTCGACGAACCGGGAGCGCCAGAAGCGACGTCTCGCCGGGGGCGCCCCCATCTGCTCGGCCGAGCGGGCGACACAGTCGAGAAAGGAGGCATGTGCCTCCACCGCCATGGCCTGGAGACGCTCCCCGCTCTCTCCTTCGATCTCGACGGCCAGCTCGGAGATGAAAGCGGCGAGGTCGTGAGCCCCGCCGGCCGCCCGTCCTTCCAGGGCGAGCCCGACCGCCGAGGCGACCGCGACCACCCATCTGCTCTCGAAGTCGACCCCGCGGGCGCCGGACGACGACTCGACCAGTCGAAACGCGGCCATGGCCAGGTCGGTGAGCGACTTGCGGTACACCGCCCGACGCCCGTCCCTTGCAGTCTCGAGCCGGTCGACCAGCCGATCGACGCCGATCGGGGGCCCGGCGACGGGTTGCGCCGCGGTTGCGATCACCACTGGCTCGGAGATCCCGTCCTCCCGCAGTGCGTCTGCGAAGTCGTCCTCGACCGCCCGGGCGTCCTCCGGATCGAGCCTGTCGACCTGGTTGAGGACGAAGATGAACTGGTCCTGATAGGTGGCGAGAGGGGCGATGTACCCGTGGTGGAGCCGGGCGTCCCGGTATTTCTCCGGATCGGTGACCCAGATCACCAGGTCGACCCGGGGCAGAAGGGCGTCGACCTGATGGCGATGGTCCAACTCGACACTGTCGGTATCGGGGAGGTCGAGCAGGCACAGCCAGGAGGGACCGTCGTGTTCGACCCGCTCGGTTATCCCGAGGGCATCCATGTAGCCGGCCAGGGAGCCGGCCTGTGACGCCGGGAGCGAGGCGAGAGGCTTCGAAGTCATCGGCCGGATCCCACCGCTGAGCGCGACCTCCTCCCCTGCCACCGCGTTGAACAGACTCGACTTGCCCGACCCGGTCCCCCCGGCAAAGGCGACGACGACCACTGACTCCGGGTAGGACAGCCTCACCCTGATGTCGCGGGCGAGACGGGCGACCACGTCGACATCGGGCCGGTGGAGCACTCCCATCGACTCCGCGACAGCCGTGTCGACCTTGTCGAGAAGGCCAACCAGCGCGTCATGCATCGGCGAAGGCCGACCTCGCGATCACGGCCCACCTCGAAGCCTTGACCCGGTCGATGGAGCGGCGGGAAGCGGTCAGCCCGGCTATCCGCGACCCGAGCCGGTACTCCGCCTCCGCATAGACGGGGGCCAGGCGATCGACGAGCGACCCTGTCGCCTCGGTGACAGAGGAGCGCAGATCGGTCCTGGGGGCGAGCAGCCCGATCACGTCGGAAAGCCCCTGGTCCGGTTGGTCGAAGCAGCTTCTCCCGATGAGGAAGGAGACGAGTGCCGGGTCCAGCGACCCGGTCACGGGGAGAGAGGCGTCGAGGTCGCCGCGCCACGCGGTCACCGCGGATCGGGCGGCGAGATGGAGGTCGGAGAGCAGGTTCTTCCGCTCCTTGCCCTGGACGAGGTTCCCGGCGTGGATCTGACGACGCATGTCGGCATCGATCGCCGCAATCACCGACTCGTCGAAGAGCTCGATGGCACGGGACACCACGGCGGGAGCCGGCGAGCGGCGGCGGATCATGCCCCGGGTGCGGAAGCGCCTCGATCCAATGTCGGCCAGTGGCCTGAGATCGAGGCCCGCCCCCGGACGCGGCTCGCGCAGGGCGCCGATGCGCTCGATGTCGACCTTGAGCAGCTTGCGGACATCCACCGTGGCCACGCCGGTCACCTCGAGTCGCTCGGCCGCCTCGTCTATCACCTCACGGGCCTGGTCGAGAGTGGTCTCGAGGACCGATCGGACCACATTGGCGGCGCCGGCGCGGCGGGCCTCGACCACCGCCACCAGACGGTCTCGCAGCTCCTGGACTGCGGCAGACGGCACCGACTGCGCCCCCCGTGGAACGTGGTGCTCCTGAACCGCGACCACCTCGGATCCCAGCCCTTCCCCGTGGAGGCGAAGCGAGTAGTCGGCGAGCGCCCCCCGGCTCGAGCCCTTGATCCGGTTCATGACCTGGATCACCGGAGCACCTCGGGAATGGGCGCGGCGCAGGACCTCCCATGGGACCTGATCCGAGTAGCGAAGCGCCGAATTCACATAGACCACGATGTCGGCGTTGTCGATCATGGTCTCGGCCATCGCCCTGTGCTCTACCGACGTGGAGTCGATGTCGGGGGTGTCGACCAGGATCAGCTCCTCGAGGATCGGGGCCCGGCCCGTGGTCACATCACAGGAGACCCCGCCGATCAGCCGGTACCGGTCGGCCCTCGCTTCCGATGAGAGGACCAGGGGGTCCTTGGTCGTCGGGCGTATCGGCCCGGCTGCGCTGCGCTCCGATCCGACGACAGAGTTGAGGAGGGTCGATTTTCCTGCCCCGGTTGGACCGGCGAACACCACGACGAGAGGGGCGGTCGGATCACCGATCCGGGGTATCAGGTAGTCACGGATGGTGCGGGTCAGCCAGTCGCGTCTCTCGATCAGCCGGGCATGGGCCGGTATGTCGGCCAGGGACAGGGCCTCCAGGGACGAGGCGAGATAGGCCAGATCCCCGGTGAGGTCGTCTCGTCTCGAGTCGTTCACTGATCCGGATTGTGCCATGCGCGGAGCCGAATCGGCGTCAGCCGGTCCAACCCCGCTCCGGGCGCTCGAACCAGACATGGACCTGACCGGTGCCGGTGGCGTTCTCGTAGTCGGAGAAGAGCTCACCGGGAGCGATGCAGGCGCGGCCCCCGATCGAGCCCAGCATCATCAGGTAGTGGCCGAATGACCCCTCAGGGGCGTGCTCCATGTAGTCGTCCATGGTGTCGACTATCCGGGCGTGGTCGCCGGCTCGCATCCAGTCGAGGCGCTCCTCGTCGGCCGCACGAGCCTCGGGGGTGAAGATGTGCACAGGGTCCGACGCCTCGTGCTTCGGGATCTGCTTCAGGGGCCAGAAGGTGTGGCTCATCCCGCCCGAGGCGAGGACCACCACCCGTCGGTCCAGTCTGGCGACGGCTTCTCCAATCGCCTCGCCCATGGTCATGAAGTCGTCGGTCTCACCGCTCTGCACCACCGAGACCGACACCACCTTCTCGTCGTCGAGGAGATAGTGGAGCAGGTTGACCGTGGCGTAGTAGACGGGCAGGTAGTCGTCCTCCGAGGCGTGGGTGGGTGTGCCCAGCTCCTCGCCGAGGGTGGCAGCGAGCCGGGCCAGCTCGGGGTCGCCCGGGAAGTCGTAGGGGATCCGGGCCATGCCCCGGGGCAACTCAGACGAGGTGAAGATGCCCTGTCTCCTGGCGTGGGCGGAGAGGACGTGCTCGACGGTGGAGACCCAGTGCGAGTCGACGATCACGATGGTGTCGGGGCGGAGACGGTCGAATACCTCGCCTCGCAGCCTGATCAGACCGGGGACCAGGCTGATCTCCTTGCCGTCGTTGATCTCGCGCCGGGTCGCCTCGTCGAACATGATCGTGGGGGAATGACTGATCAACCCTGCGCCGACGATCTCACCCATCGAGTCCTCCTGACCGTGAATCGCTCGAACCGGGTCGCCAGCCTATCGACGGAGACAACGGTCTGCCCGAGGGGACTCTCGCCCGGGTTCGACACGTCGCTGCAGCGGGTATGAAGATCGCGGTCCGCAACAGGAGGAAGAATGGGATCCGTCGCTGTCCGCTACATCGTCGACGACGTCGATGCGGCCGTGGAGTTCTACGAGCAGATGCTTGGCTTTACGATCGATTTGCGCCCTGGGCCCGGTTTCGCCGCCTTGTCAAAGGATGGGCTGCGTCTGCTGCTCAACCAGCCCGGGGTGGGCGGGGCCGGCATCGCCGGCGGGGACGGCCCCCGACCGGGAGGTTGGAACCGCATCCAGCTCGAGGTGGTGGACCTGCCCTCCGAGGTCGAGCGTCTCGGCAAGCTGGGGGCCCGATTCCGGGGTGACACCGTCGAGGGGAGGGGCGGTCGCCAGATCCTCCTCGAGGACCCGGCCGGGAACCCGATCGAGCTGTTCGAGCCGTACTCGGAGAAGTAGTCCGGGAGCGATCCGGCTTATCCTTGGCTCACCGGCCATCTCATGCCCTCACCTAGAGTCGAAGTCTCCGAAACCGCGGTCTCGCCCGACCACTTCATCGGGGGCAAGCGCATCGCCTCCGATGCGACATTCGAGGTCCGCTCCCCCCTCGACTGGGACTGGCTGTTGTCCGAGGTGTCCCGGGGCGATGCCCTCACCGCCGACCTGGCCGTCACCGCCGCGGTCGGGGCCTTTCCCTCCTGGGCCGCCCTCCCCCCGAAGCAGCGGGCCGAGCCGCTCGATCGTCTCGCCGACCTGATCGACGACAACATCGAGATGCTGGCCCGGGTCGAATGCGTCGACATGGCCATGTTGCTGGAGAGCCTCGAGGCCCGGGTCATCCACCGGGGTGCGGAGAACCTGCGCAACTACGCCGACCTGGCCGCCGGGCACCAGGAGCGACGATGGTCGTCGAAGGGGACCGAAAACCAGGTGCAGCGGATGCCGGCCGGCCCAGCGGTGATCATCACCCCCTGGAATGCCCCCTGGCTGCTCTCCACCTGGAAGCTGGCCCCGGCCCTGGCCGCGGGCAACACCGTGATTCTCAAGCCGGCGGAGTGGGCCCCCCTCTCCGCTTCACTGCTCGCCGACCTGGCCGTCGAGGCGGGGATCCCACCGGGCGTGCTCAACGTGGTGCAGGGGATCGGCGATGAGGTGGGGGCGGCGCTCGTCTCCGACCGCAGGGTGCGCCGGATCTCGTTCACCGGATCCCCGGAGACGGCGCGGCACATCGGGGTGGCCGCCGCCCGCAACATCGTCCCCTTCACCGCCGAACTCGGGGGAAAAGGCCCTCTCCTTGTCTTCGCCGACTCCGATCTCGACGCGGCGGCACGCAAGGCGGCCGGCCAGTACGACGATTCCGGCCAAACCTGTCTCGCCGGGACCCGTCTCCTGGTCGAAGAGGGTGTCTCGGCCGAGTTCCTCGAGTTGTTCCATCGCTACACCGATGCCCACGTCATAGGTGACAGCCGGGACCCGCGCACCACAGTCGGCCCGCTGATCCATCCCGACCATCTCGCCCGGGTCGAAGGCTTCGTGGAGCGGGCCAGGGGTCACGGCGACCGGATTCTCCGCGGCGGCGAGCGATGGAAACAGGACGGTCTCTGGTACGAGCCCACCCTGATCGAGCCCAAGGGCAACGACTCCGAGATCGTGCAGCGCGAGGTGTTCGGGCCGGTTCTCACCTACCAGACCTTCGCCGACGAGGCCGAGGCGGTCGCCCTGGCCAACTCCACCGCCTACGGGCTATCCGCCATCGTCTACACCGGCAGTGAGGAGCGTGCCGACCGGGTGGGACGCGGGATCCGTGCCGGCACCGTCTGGGTCAACACCTACCTGGTCCGCGATCTCACCGCCCCCTTCGGCGGCTGTGGCATCTCCGGGATCGGCAGGGAGGGTGGCGACTACGCCCTCGATTTCCACTCCGACCTGAAGACGGTACAGGTCAGCGAGGGAACGGTCGGGTAGCGCGGCCGGGGAGACGGGACTCGGCGAGATTTCTTCGACAAGGGTATGGAATCTGTCGGGGGCGGTCTGTAGGTTATCGAACAGATGTTCGATTCATGGGGAGACCGAGTTGAGGGGCCGTCGGCGGGGGCGCTGGCCACCATGGAGAGTTGGGGCAGGCTCGACGTTTTGCCGGCGGGTCTGGCCGGGATGACACCGGGCGCCGATCTCGGGGCAATGCTGGCAACGGTGGACCGGACCCGGCTGGCGGAACAGGATCGGGTGACGGTGATGCAGGGGTGGGCACGTCAGCTGGCCCATGCCCGGGCCCAGCTCTACCTGTCGATGCACGCAGTGGCCGGGGCGGTAGCCGAAACTGCGGGCGGGGATGTGGAGTTGGCCGAGGATCTGGCCGCTTCCGAGATCCGGGCCGCCCTCGCCTGGACCCGACGTGCCGCAGACACCCACCTCGACCTGGCCCGCGACCTGGTGGAACGACATCCCCGGGTCTGGGAGACGTTGCATCGGGGGGAGATCGACCTGCCCAAAGCCCGGGTGATCATCGACCAGACGGCTCATCTGGATGAAGTGACCGCCCGGCGAGTCGCCGGGGTCGCCCTGGAGAAGGCCGGCGAGATGACCACCGGTCAGCTTCGGGCTCGGATCCGCCGGCTGGTGATAGCCGTCGACCCGGATTCGGCCCGGGAACGTTACGAGGCGAGACTGGTCGACCGGCGGGTGGTGATCGAAACCAGCGACGCCGGCACCGCCAACCTGATCGGCATCGACCTTCCCGCCGCCGACGCCAACGCGGCGATGCGGAGGATCAACCGGCTCG
>DASUSU010000069.1:0-9180 GCA_036374915.1 Acidimicrobiia bacterium
CCTCCTCCTGGGGAGAGACTCAACTGGAGAAACCCCCCGTCAGGACCCGGGGGGTTTCTCGCGGCGATGGGCGCCGCGCGAAGAGACCTCTTCACGCTCGGCCGGGGGATCGTCCCGGCTGATCAGGAGCAGACCCAGCGAGGCGATCGTCACCACCGCGATGATCAGCTCGTAGACGATGATTGCGGCCACGTCGGCAACCTGCCAGATACCGGCCACGGTTTGCTGGGTCACAGTCGACGCCCCGGCATCGTTGATGACGGCCACTTCTCCAGCGTCGGCGAGCATCACCAAGCCGTAGAGAGCCGCGATGATGAGGAGTGCGAACCAAATCCTCCAACCGTTGCTCATCGAAGTTCTCATCAAGCCGATCCGTCGACCAGGTCGCGGAACAAGCTAACCAGATCGATCAGCGGTGGGGCCAGGGGAGCTGGCGGGACTCGGCGACCGCGGCGAAATGTGTCTGCAGCGCGACGGCGTATTGGTGGGCCCCGGTATCGCGAACCCGGATGGCAACCCGTCCGAAGAAGGCTTCCAGCTTGGCCGGGTCGGCGTCGTGCGGCTCCAGCCAATCCTCTCCCTGATCGGTCAGCTCGGTCTCCGGGTCGTTGGCCCGGATGAAGAGATGGATCCAGCCATAGGTCGAGGCGTCGGTCAAACGGTGGGTGATGGGGGAGCGCCGCTCGTGCGAGCAGGCGTACATGAAACGTTGCAGATCTTCGGGCCCCAGGGCATCCCGGGGCCGGGTCGGAGTCTCACCAGTCGCCATCCCGGCAGTGCATGGTAGGTGCCGCTAGTCGGACTCGTCGTCGCTGGGCAGGAATTGGGTGAGGAACGCCTTTGCCTCGGCCTCGTCGGTGAAGACTTCGAACGGGACCATGAGCCGGTTGACCGCTTCGGGGAACCCGCCGAGATCGGCTCTTCCCGCGGTCTCGACCAGGATCGCCCCGGCGCTGACCGTGCCGGGGAGCAGATCGATGAAGGTCACCCAGAAGCCGGCCCCGGCCCGGGGCCAATTGCGGGCATCGAAGAGTGTTGGTGCGGGAGCGGTGAGCAGGGATCGGGCTGCGGCGAAGGTCTCCCGTACCGTCTCCGCGGTGCTCTGTATCCCATTGGCCACGATGTGGAGCAATCCGTGGTCATCCACGAAGACCGTTGCCGCCGTCGTGATCAGGACTTCGCTGGCCAACCTGTCGTCATCCTATCCAGTATTTGGCAGGGACTGGCCGACTATTTCCGGGAGTTGCCCTTCCAGATCAGGCTTCCACCGGCGAACAGGGCAAGCACGCCCCAGAGCACCCAGGCTCGGTCGCCGCGCATGAAGCTCTCCGGGGCGAAATAGAAATCGAATCCTTGCAGAATCCAAATGACCCCCACTATCCCGAGGATTATCCCCAGCCCCCGGCCCACCTCACGCATCGTCGGGGAATCTAGTGCGTCCATCACGATGGTGGGGGCCGGCGGTCAGGTGATCGCCGATCGGGAGGGCCCCGGTCTTGACATGGCGCGTGGTGATGCGGATAATCCGGCTCAGATGACGACGAGCCCATCCTCGATCGCAGGCGCCAAGTCCCGGCGCTTCTTCGGGTTCGTCTATTTCGGCGCCTAGCGCCGATCCACCCCACCCCCGCGTTACTCCGTACCTTTCCACCAGTTCGACGCGCCGAGGCAAACCCATGAACGACAGCAGAGACCCAAACCCAGGCGACATAGTGCAGATCCGGGACGACATCGACCGGATCGACGCCGACATCCTCAAGCTCCTCGCCGAGCGGAAGGCGCACAGCCTTCGCATCGCCAAGGAGAAGGGCATACACGACCGTCCCTCCCGTGACCAGATGCGGGAGGAAGACCTGATCTCGGATCGGATCGCCGCTGGGATGGATCACGACCTCGACTCCGGTCTGGTCAACCGGGTGTGGCGAGAGATCGTCAACGACTCGGTGAGGATCCAGCAGGAATACCTGGGAAGGACCGAGCGGCCACGTAAGGCGATGACCGTGGCCATCCAAGGCATCGAAGGCTCCTACAGCCAGCTCGCCTCCCAGCAGTACTTCGATCACAAGGGCATCTCGGTCAGCTACGTCCGGGCCCAGACCTTCGCCGACGCGATCGGCGCGGTGCGGAAGGGCGATGCCGACGTGGCGGTACTCCCCATCGAGAACACGACATCGGGCGCCATCTCGGAGGTGTACGACCTGCTCCTCGACAGCCGCCTCCACTTCGTGGGCGACGTGCGCTTTCGCATCCGTCACTGCCTCCTCGGCATCGAAGGGGCGTCTGTCTCCGAGCTACGTCGCATCTACTGCCATCCCCAGGCGGTGGCGCAGTGCTCCGATTTCCTGGCCCAACTCGACCACTGCGAAGTCGTCTACTTCTCCGACACCGCCCTCTCGGGTCAGAAGATCCGTGAGCTGGGAGATCCGACCATCGCCGCCATCGCCAGCGAGGAGGCGGCCCGTCTCTTCGGCCTCGACGTGTTGAAGACGGGCATCGCCAACCGCGACGAGAACTTCACCCGGTTCGTGGTGGTCGCTCCAGAGCCTGCCGAAGTGCCCGACGGAGTGCCGACCAAGACCTCGATCGTGATGGCGGTGGGGAACCATCCCGGGGCCCTCATGGAAGCGCTGGCAGTCTTCCACGACGCCGACATCAACCTGGTCATGCTGGAGTCGAGGCCGATCCCCGACAACCCGCGTGAGGAGCTGTTCTATCTCGACTTCGACGGCAGCGTCTCGAGTCCCGAGGTCCAAGCGGTGCTGGACACGCTGACCCGTCAGGTCCGATTCCTCAAGGTGCTGGGGAGCTACCCGTCCCGTGACCTTCGCCCCAAGCCGATCGAACGCAAGGTGAACAAGGTGAAGCCACAGGGGCGCTCCGAGCTGACCCAGCCGTCGGCGAGCACGGCCGCCGCCAACGGCTACAAGCTGGGGAGCCGGGGGCACAAGGAGCAGAACACCATCGTCGAGGTGTCCGGGGTCAAGATCGGCGGCGACGAACTGGTCATGATCGCCGGCCCCTGCGCCGTCGAGTCCTGGGACCAGGTGATGGCCGCGGCCAAGGCGGTGAAAGAGGGGGGAGGATCGATCCTGCGTGGAGGATGTTTCAAGCCTCGAACCTCTCCCTACTCGTTCCAGGGCCTGGGTTGGGAGGCGCTGGAGATGCTGGTCGAGGCGGGCAAGGCATACGGGCTGCCGGTGGTCACCGAGGTGGTGTCGCCCCAGGACGTGAAGGGGGTGGCCGCCAAGGCGGACATCCTCCAGATCGGCACCCGGAACATGCAGAACTTCTCGTTGCTGTCCGCAGTGGGACGGGCCCATCGCCCGGTGATGCTGAAGCGGGGCATGAGCTCTTCGCTCGACGAGTTGCTCCAGGCCGCCGAGTACATCCTCTCGGAGGGGAACCAGCAGGTCTTCCTCTGCGAGCGGGGGATAAGGACCTTCGAGACCTCCACCCGCAACACCCTCGACCTGAGCGCGGTTCCGGTGCTGCGGCAGCGGACCCATCTCCCCGTCATCGTCGACCCCTCTCATGCGGCAGGCAATCGCGACCTGGTGGCTCCGTTGGCGCTGGCGGCCCAGGCCATCGGTGCCCACGGGATCATGGTGGAGATCCACCCCACCCCGGAGACCGCCCTCAGCGACGGCCCCCAGTCGCTGCGGCTGGATCAGTACCAGGACCTGATGCGAGCTCTCGGCTTCGGCGGATAGCGTCTCGGCGCGATCAGCCGAGTGAAGGCTCGACTGTGCTGGGGAGCCAGGAGGGCCGGGTCGTCTCGTGGGCGGCAATGGCCTCGGCATGGGTGAGGGTGACCCCCACCCCGTCGAGGCCGCGGAGCAGTCGGTCCTTCGCGGTCGGGTCGAAGTCGAAGTGCTCCTCCACGTCCTCGGCGGTGACCGTCTGGGTCTCCAGGTCGATGGTGACCTCGGCGCGCGGGTCGGCGGCCAGATCCATGAGTCTGCTCACCGCATCGCGAGGCAACTCGACGACGAGTAGACCGCTGAAGCTGGAGTTGTTGCGGAATATGTCGGCGGCCGAGGGGGTGATCACCGCCTCGAAGCCCCACTGCTGGATCGCCCAGGGGGCGTGCTCCCGGGACGACCCGCACCCGAAGTTGGGCCCGGCCACCAGCACCTTGGCCCCGCGCCGCGCCGGGTCGTTGATGACGAAGTCCGAGCTGGGGGTGCCGTCTTCGGTGTGCGCCCAGTTGTAGAAGAGGAACTCGCCGTAGCCGTCGCGTTCGATTCGCTTGAGGAACTGCTGGGGGATGATCTGGTCGGTGTCGACGTCGGCGCGGTCGAGAGGGACCATCGAGCCCGTGATGGTGGTCACCGGTCTCATCGGGACTCCCATTCCCTGACATCGACGAAGTGACCGGCCACGGCGGCGGCGGCGGCCATCGCAGGACTGACCAGATGCGTCCTCGCCCCGCGACCCTGCCGTCCCTCGTAGTTGCGATTCGACGTGGATGCGCATCTCTCGCCGGTTGGGATGACATCGGGGTTCATCGCCAGGCAGCTGGAGCATCCGGCGTCGCGCCAGGAGAAGCCTGCACTCTCGAAGATATGGTGAAGACCCTCGGACTCGGCCTGAGCCTTGACCTGCATAGAGCCGGGGACCACCACCGCGTTGACCCGTGAGTCCACCTTTCGGCCCTCGATCACCTTGGCCGCGGCTCGGAGGTCTTCGATCCGCCCGTTGGTGCAGGACCCGAGGAAGACATGATCTACCGCGATGTCGAGTATCGGGGTACCGGGCCGGAGTGCCATGTACTCGAGGGCGCGCACCGCAGCGTCGCGCTGCATCGGGTCGTCGTAGGAGTCCGGCGAGGGCACCTCCCCGGTGACGGGGACGGTCTGGGCCGGGTTCACCCCCCAGCTGACATGGGGCACCAGGCCGGTGGCGTCGATCGTCGCCACCTTCTCGAAGGAGGCGCCGGGATCGGTGACCAGTCTCTCCCACAAGGCAACGGCTTCGTCCCAGCGGGCGCCCTTGGGGGCGAAGGGTCGGCCTTCGATGTATCTGATCGTGGTCTCGTCTGGGGCGATCATCCCGGCTCGTGCCCCGCCCTCGATCGACATGTTGCAGATCGTCATCCTCTGCTCCATGGTGAGGTCGCGGATCGCCTGCCCCCGGTACTCGATGACATGACGGGTCCCGCCCGACACCCCGATCTGGGCGATGATGCTCAGGATCAGGTCCTTGGCCGCCACGCCCCAGGGGAGCGATCCCTCTACTTCGACGGCCATGGTCTGTGGCTTGGCCTGCCAGATGGTCTGGGTGGCCAACACATGCTCCACCTCGGTGGTGCCGATCCCGAAGGCGAGTGCGCCGAACGCCCCATGGGTCGAGGTGTGGCTGTCGCCGCAGACGATGAGGAGGCCGGGCTGGGTGAGACCCTGTTCCGGGCCGACCACGTGCACGATCCCCTGACGGGGGTCGTCGAGGCCGAACATGGTGATCCCGTGCTCGGAGCAATTGTGGAGGAGCGCATCGATCTGTTTCTTGGACAAAGGGTCACGTATCCCCAGCGATCGTCCGGTGGTGGGGATCCCGTGGTCGACCGTGGCCACGGTGAGATCCGGGCGTCGCACCTTGCGGCCCGAGGCGTTGAGACCGGCGAATGCCTGGGGCGAGGTGACCTCGTGGACCAGATGTAGATCGACGTAGAGCAGGGTGGGATCCGAGTCGACGACGACGTGGTTGTCCCATACCTTCTCGAAGAGGGTGCGGGGGCCGCTCACCGGGCTGCTCCGGCCGGCTCGGGCTCGGCGACGAGTGCCACCACCCGATCCCCGACCTCGGAGGTGCTGATCCCCATCTCTCCGGCCCGGAGGGAGGGAAGGGATCCGGCAACCTCGCCCACAGCTTTCTCGACGGCGATGGCGGCCGCGGTCTCGCCGAGGTCGCCGAGCATCATTGCGGCGGCACCGATGGCGGCGAGCGGGTTGATCAGACCGGTGCCCTCGAAGCCGGGCGCGGTGCCCCCGATCGGCTCGAACATGGAAACCCCGTTGGGGTTGATGTTGGCTCCGGCGGCGATGCCGAGCCCGCCCTGGATCGCCGCGCCGAGGTCGGTGATGATGTCGCCGAACATGTTGTCGGTCACCACCACGTCGAAGCGCCCCGGGCTCTCCACCATCCAATAACAGGCGGCGTCGATATGGGCATAGGAGGTCTCCACCTGCGGGTATTCGGCCGCAACCTCCTCGAACACTCGAGCCCACAGGTCCGAGGCGTAGGTGAGCACGTTCGTCTTCCCGCACATGGTCAGATGCCGGCGGGGTCTGGAGGCGGCCAGGTCGAAGGCGTATCGGATGCACCGCTCGACCGCGAACCGGCTGTTGACCGACAGCTGGACCGCCACCTCGAACGGGCCGCCCTTGGCGGTGAACTCTCCCTGGTTCACGTACAGACCCTCGCTGTTCTCCCTGACCACCACCATGTCGACGTCTGACGGTTCGACGTTCCGTAGCGGCCCATTGACCCCCGGATGCAGTTTGACCGGTCGCAGGTTGATGAACTGGTCGAGCTCGCGTCGCATCCGAAGCAGGATCTCCTGTTCCAGTATCCCCGGTGGCACATCGGGGTGGCCCACGGCCCCGAACAGGATTGCGTCGACGTTGCTCAGGGTCTGGATGTCGGCGCCGGTCAGGGTCTCCTGGGAGCGGAGATAGCGTTCCCCACCGAGATCGAGATTCTGGTACTCGATGTCGAACCCGTGCACCGCGCCGGCCGCGGCGAGCACCTTGACCGCCTCCTCGACCACCTCCGGCCCGGTCCCGTCGCCGGGCACTTTCGCCACCGAATAGCTGCTCATTCGAATGATGCCGTCACCCGGTCGAGCGCTTCGATCCCGGACATGACCTCCTCGACGATGTCCCGGATCTGGTCGTTCGAGACCTCGCCCGAGTGGTCGGCGACCTCCTTCATCCGGGAGAACGCCTCCTCGAAGGCGATACCGCTCAGCTCTACGCCGATCCGGTCCAGTGAGTGCCTGAACGCGGCGCGGCCGGAGTGTTTTCCCATCACGATCACGGAGTCTCCCATGCCGACTGCCATCGGGTCCATTATCTCGTATGTGGTGCGCTCCCTGAGCACACCGTGTTGGTGGATGCCCGACTCGTGGGCGAAGGCGTTGCGGCCCACCACCGCCTTGTTGTACTGGATCGGGTACCCGGTCTCCTCGGACACCATGCGCGAGGTCTCGTAGATCTCCTCGGTGGTGACCCCGACCGCGACGCGGTAGGCGTCGGCGCGTACCCGCAGCGCCATTACCACCTCTTCGATCGAGGTGTTCCCCGCTCTCTCCCCGATACCGTTGATCGCACCCTCCACCTGACGGGCCCCGGCCTCCACCGCGGCCAGTGAGTTGGCCACGGCCAGGCCGAGGTCGTTGTGACAGTGGGTGGAGACCACGATGTCCTCCCTGTCGCCTTTGACCTCGGTCACCACCCGACCAATCAGGGCCCCGTAGTCGGTGGGGGTGGCGTAGCCCACGGTGTCGGGGATGTTCACCGTCGTCGCCCCGGCGGCGACCGCCGCCTGGCACACGGCGACCACGAAGTCTGGGTCTGAGCGGGTGGCATCCTCGGGGGAGTACTCCACATCGTCGGTGAGATCTCGGGCCCGTGCCACGTTGGCCTCGACTGCGGCGATCACCTCACGTTCGCTCATTCTCAGCTTGTGCTCCATGTGGATCGGCGACGTGGCCAGGAACACGTGGATCCGGGGATGGGCGGAATACCGGATCGCCTCCCAGGCCCGGTCGACGTCGGTCGCCTGGGCCCGAGCCAGAGCGGCGATCGTGGGCCCCTCCACCTCCTGGGCGATCCGGGTCACCGCCCGGAAGTCACCGGGCGAGGAGATGGGGAACCCGGCCTCGATGATGTCGACCCCGAGCCGGGCAAGCTGACGTGCGATCGTCACCTTCTGGTCGGGGTCGAGGGCGATGCCTGGGGCCTGTTCGCCGTCTCTCAGGGTGCTGTCGAAGATTCGTACTCGGTCGTTCATGGGGGTCTCCTGGGTCTCGCTGGTCTCGTCGGGGCGCCGGTCTGCCTGATGCGGCGTTCCGGCTAGATAAGGGCGAGGCCGAGGAGACTCAGGAGTGATGAAGCACGGCGGGGTGTGAGGGTCATTTGCCCACTCCTGCCGCCACCGGGGAAGGAGTGAGCTCGGACTCGCGCTTCATCGCGATCCGGCCCGACTTGACCAGGTCGATCACACCGTATGGCCCGACGTGCTCGAGGAAGGTGCTCAACTGCTGAGGTGTGCCCGACACCTCGAAGGTCATCGCCGACGTGCTGATGTCGATGACCCTGGCGTCGAACAGCGAGGCGGTGTCCCGCACCTCGCCCCGGCTGGCGGGCGGGGCGCTGATCCGGACGATCATCACCTCGCGCTCCAGGGCCTCGGAAGACTCCATCTCCTGGACCTTGATCACGTTGACCAGCTTGTTCAGCTGCTTCTTCAGCTGCTCGAGCGCAGGTGCGTCCACCACGAGGGTGATCCGGGAGCGGCCCTCCTGGTGGGTTGGGCCGACGGCCAGGGAGTGGATGTTGAACCCCCGGTTGGAGAACATCGCCGAGATCCGGGCCAGGACCCCCGGCTTGTCCTCGACCACGACGCTGAGGGTGTGCTGCATCAGAGGTCCTCGCGCCGCATCACGATCCGGTCGTTGGAGCCGCCGGCGGGGACCATCGGGAAGCACATCTCCTCGCTGTCGACCACCACCTCGAGGACCACGGGGCGGTCGGTGACCGCCAGCATCTTCTCGATGGCCGGGTCGATCTCCGAGGGGTGGTCGACCCGCAGCCCGACACAGCCCATCGACTCGGCCAGTCTCGGGTAGTCGGGATAGCGGCTACCGAGATCGACCGCGGACAGACGCCCTCCGTAGAAGAGGTTCTGCCACTGCTTGACCATGCCGTAGCCCCCGTTGTTGAACACGACCACCTTGACCGGGATGTCCTCGGTGGTGGCGGTGATCAGCTCCTGGCAGGTCATCTGGAAGCATCCGTCGCCGTCGAGGGCGATGACCAGGTCGTCGGGGCGGGCGGTCTTGGCTCCGACTGCGGCGGGGACGGCGAATCCCATCGTCCCCAGCCCACCGGAGTTGACCCAGGTCCTCGGGTTGGAGAAGCCCCAGAACTGTGACGCCCACATCTGGTGCTGCCCGAC
>DASUSU010000070.1:0-7727 GCA_036374915.1 Acidimicrobiia bacterium
GTCCACCGCGGTCTTCGACTCGGGGCGGATCTCGTCTTCGAGTGACAAGGCCCCGATCACCGACCCGTCGTCGATCACATAGAGCACGGCGGCGCCTCGCTGGATCCAGCCCTCGGTCGACTCCTCCACCAAGGGCGGCAGCTCCAGACCCCGTTCCCGGAGCAGGGCCGGGCCCCCGACTGCCACCTTTGCCCCGTCGACGCTCGCCTCCACACCACGACCGCTCATCGACTTGAAGTCGGTGGCGACGGGCAGATCTCCCTGGTCTCTGGCCGCGGTGACGATGGCACGAGCCAGAGGGTGCTCCGAATCCGACTCGACTGCGGCGGCCAGGGCGAGAACCCCGGCCTGGTCACCGTCGACGGCTGTCACTGCGCTCACCCGGTGACTTCCCTTGGTCAGGGTGCCGGTCTTGTCGAAGAGGACGATGTCTACACTCCTCATCCGCTCCAGGGCGAGACGGTCCTTGACCAGGATCCCATTCCGGGCGGCCATCGAGGTCGAGATCGCGATGACCAGAGGTATCGCAAGCCCGAGGGCATGGGGGCAGGCGATGACCAGCACCGCCACCGTCCGGACTATCGCCTGATCGGGCTGTTCCACGATCAGCCAGGCGATCACGGTGATGACCGCGGCCGCCACCGCCACATAGAAGAGAATGGCGGCGGCGCGGTCGGCGAGAACCTGGGCCCGGGACTTCGAGTCCTGGGCGAGAGCCACCAGCCGCTGAATACCGGCCAGGGCGGTGTCCTCCCCGACTGCGTCGATCTCGACCCTGATCGCGGTGTCGGTTGCGACGGTCCCGGCCACGACCCGGTCACCGGGCTTCTTGGCCACCGGCTTCGACTCTCCGGTGACCATCGACTCGTCGATCTCGACCTCGCCGTCGGCGATCACCCCGTCGGCGGGGACCCGCCCTCCGGGTCGGACCAGCACCAGGTCCCCCACCTTCAGTTCGGCCACCGACACGGTCACCGTTTCTCCCCCGCTGATTCGCTCCGCCTCGTCGGGCAACAGCTCGGCCAGGGCCGCAAGCGCACCCCGGGCCTGTCCGATGGCCCGCATCTCCATCCAATGCCCGAGCAGCATGATGGTGATCAACGCCGCCAGCTCCCACCAGAACTCGAGATCGAACCAACCGAGCGTGGTCGCAGCCGAGGCGACGAAGGCGACCACGATCGCCATCCCGATCAGCAACATCATCCCCGGCTGGCGGTCGCGCAGCTCACCGATCGCTCCTTTGAGGAAGGGGGCGCCGCCGTACACGAAGATGACCGTGCCCAGCACCGGGGCCACCCAATCCGAGCCCGGAAAGGTCGGGGCGGTGTAGCCGAACCACTCCTGGATCATCTCCGAGAAGAAGACGACAGGGAGAGTGAGAAGCAGCGAAAGCCAGAACCGGTCCCGGAACATGGCGATGCTGTGCCCGGCGTGTTTGTCGTGCCCGCCGCCATGCTCGGCGTGAGCTCCGGGCTGTTCTCGGGTGTGCTCGGTGCTCATCGTCGACGCGGTCCGTTCGGCCTCCATGGCGTGCGAACCGTGATCGTTGTGGTCGTGTCCGGTCATGGGATCCTCTCTCACCGGGCTCAGGAACGGACCAGCCGCTCGATTGCCTTGCTCGCCTCGGTGACCATCTGATCGGCGGTGGTCATGTCACCTGCCTCGGTGGCTTCCCGGACGCAGTGACGAACGTGCTCGTCGAGGAGACCGATGGCAACACCCTTCAAGGCGGCCGACACCGCATTGACCTGGGTGAGGACGTCGATGCAGTACTTGTCCTCGCCGATCATCCGCTGCAGTCCTCGCACCTGGCCCTCGATCCGGGCCAGCCGCTTCAGATAGTCGTCCTTGTTGATCTCATAGCCCCGCACGACGCTCCATTCCTAGATACCCTAGCGGGGTAAGGTATCTAGGAAGACCGACGATGTCAAGCGTCTCGTTGGCGGAGAATCAACCGACCTCACCTACCGCGGTCGGCCGCCTCCACTTCGGCGGCCAGGGCATCGAGATCCCCGGCGGCCGGGGCGTGGGTCCACAGCTTCAGCCCCTTGATCAGTTCCGGGTACGCCTCGGCCTGACCGGGTCGGACCACCACACGGATCGGAACGTCGCTGCGCAGATTCTCCTTGTACTTGGCGAGGATGGCTCGATGCTGGGCCCGGTCCAGGTCGAGCTCGAAGACGATCCCGTGAGCCGACTCGGCCAGCTCGCATCCTTCCCCGCTGAGAATCGGACAAAGCGTCCCCGAAGCAGGCCCGGGGCACACCATGACCCGGTGGCCCAGCTGCTCCAGGAACCCGCTGTCGGCTGGCTGGACTCCCCCGGGTATGTCGAAGAGGATGTAGTCGTCCATTGCCACTCCTTTCCCCACAAACGTTCGTTGGTTCGACGAACCGCGAACAGAGGAGAAAGTCACTTCGGAACCGATCCGGGTCAGGGTCGGCGGCCGTTCGGCTCTAGGAGAGAGCGGCGGAGAGGCGCACCTCGGTCACGACCGACCTGAGAGCCTCGAGATTGGTGGAGAGAGTTGCGCCGAGCCGAGCGGTGTACAGGTCGACCCCCCGCCCCGGAATCGCCGACTCCAACTCCACCGTCATGCGGAGGCGGGTCCGGGACGGGGACAGGTCGGTCAACTCGTAGTGATAGCTGACTCTGCCTTCGTCCAACTCGCCGTGGACGGCGAGGAGACGAGGAGGCTCATAGCTCGTGACCTCGAGCATCTCGCGGCCCGGGCGGGGCCATGCCCGATGCTGGACGTACCTGGTCCCGCGACGAGGCGGGCCGTCCAGTGGGGTCGTGGCCGTCACCGCCCAATTCCATCGAGGGTTGTTCGCCAGGTCGGATAGATAGGCCCAAACGTCGTCGCGCGACGCGGGAATCTCGATCCCCCGTTCGATGCGGATGGGGATCAGGCTCTTCTCGTCGGTTCGGTTCTTCGGTCTCTGTCGTTTCATTTCATCTCTATTCGTATCTTCTGACCGGCGGGCCGGCTTGTCCGGCCGTCGGCGTGTGGCGCATCGGCGCCTCTGGAGCGGCTGTGCGAGCGGTCAGATCCCGACTATGGGATCGAGCACCAGCTCGGGGTGATCGCGGCGGATCCCGTCCAGCCAACCCTGCCCGGTGAACAGGGCCAGGATGGTCCCGTCGGAGCGGGTCGCTATCTCCACTCCCCGCCGCCCGGCCAGGGTCGACCTCCCCTGCCCGTCGGTGCGGCGGGCCACGGAATAGGGAGCAGGGTCGAACTGGGGCTCGGCGCCGAACTCGTTGCGAAGCCGGTGCAGGGCCACCTCGAACTGGAGCTCGCCAACGGCGGCCAGGATCGGCTCGCGCTCCCCGCCCTCGAAGGTGTTCAAGGCCTGGATCACACCTTCTTCGTCGAGCTGGGAGATCCCCTTGCGGAACTGTTTGTAGCGGGCGGTGTCGAGATTGCGGGCGATCCTGAAATGCTCGGGGGCAAAGGTCGGGATCGGCGGGAACAGTGCCCTGCCATCGACGCTGAGACTGTCCCCGATCCTCAGGTCGTTTGCATTGACCAGCCCGACGACGTCTCCCGGGTAAGCCACATCCACCGTCTCCCGGTCTCGGCCGAACACTTGGTGGGCGTGCTTGGTGGAAAAGCCTCGACCCGTCCGGTGGTTGACCAGGGTCATGCCGCGTTCGAACCGCCCCGAGCAGACGCGCATGAACGCGATGCGGTCGCGGTGGCGGGCGTCGAGATTGGCCTGCATCTTGAACACGAAGCCCGCCACGCCGTCGTCGATCTGTCTGGGCTCGCCTCCGATGCCGGTCCGAGCCTGGGGGGCGAGGGCGATTCCGGCCACGGCGTCGAGGAGAAGACGCACTCCGAAGTTCCACAATGCCGATCCGAAGAAGACCGGCGTCGACTCGCCGGCGAGGAACAGCTTCTGATCGTGGTCCGCCCCGACCGCGTCGAGCAGCCCGAGCTCCTGAGCGGCCTGTCCCCGGACCGGACTCGTCTCCACCGAGCCGAGGTTGTCGCGATTCTCCTCCCCGATCCTTCCGCCTCTCGGCGTCCGCTCGAACCTCCAGAAGGAGTCATCGCGCCGATCGACTACTCCTTCGAACTCGGTGCCGATCCCGACCGGCCAGGTGACCGGTGTCGCCTGGATCCCGAGCCGGGCCTCGATATCGTCGATCAGCGCCAGGGGGCCCAGCCCGGGGCGGTCCATCTTGTTGACGAAGGTGATCAGGGGAAGGCCCCGGGTCTGAGCCACCTGGAAGAGCTTCAAGGTCTGGGCCTCGATGCCGCGGGCCGCGTCGATGACGATCACTGCGGCGTCGACCGCCGACAGCACCCGATAGGTGTCCTCGGAGAAGTCACGGTGCCCCGGCGTGTCGAGGAGGTTGAACACCAGGCCGTCGTGGCCAAACTGGAGCACCGTCGAGGTGATCGAGATGCCCCGCTCGCGCTCCAGGTCCATCCAGTCGGAGGTCACGTCGCGCTGACGTCCCGCTCGGGCGCGAACCGAACCGGCCTCGGCGATCGCCCCCGAGTAGAGCAGCAGCTTCTCGGTGAGCGTGGTCTTCCCGGCATCGGGATGGGAGATGATGGCGAAGGTGCGGCGACGTTCGGCTTCCACCCGAATGGACGTGTTCATCGGCTTGCCCGCGCGCCACGCACCGAGAGTCGATCGAGAGTGTCCCGAGCCGCGGCGAGACGATCCTCCATCTCGTCGCATTGCCTCAGTGCATCTGCGACGACTCCCTCGAGACGACTCTCCGCCTCACCGGCGTCGGCACCGCCGCCGTCGCGCAGGAGATCGACGCACTCCACCAACTCCCCCAATGTGTCCAGTGACATGCCCACCGGCTTCAATGCCTTGACCAGGCGCAAGCGCTCGACATCGGCGTCGGTGTAGAGCCGGAACCCACCCTCGGTTCGCCCCGACGGGGTCACCAGCCCGATCTCCTCGTAATAGCGAATGGTGCGCAACGACAAGCCGACGCGCTCGGCGACCTCGCCTATCTGAAAATGGTTGTCGATCATCGATGATTCCTGAACGGATGGATCTGCCGGATGGGCCAAACGGCCGGAGGGCGGAGCTGTGTACTCTACTCTAACGTAAGGGAAGAGTTATCTGGCATCGAGACACAGCCCAAGCCAAATCCGTGTCAGGGTCTCTCCAACACCTCGACTTCGGACGCTCCGGTATTCCCACCGGTCGACGTGTCCACGTCGAAGCGAACGATCCGGCCGGAGAACGAGACCTCGGCGCGTCCCACAGGGAACGGCCCAAAGGTTTCGGTGTCATCGACCATTACCGTGAAGCTCTCGGTGATGGCGGTCCCATCTGACATGGAACGGGTGTGGAACCCGACGCCGACCGCCTCGACCTCTCTTCCGAGATCGATGACCAGATAGGCGTCGTCACCGTCGCCCGAAGTCGACCACTCGGTCGCTGGGTCACCATCGATCGCTTTGGCGGCGCCGAAGTCGGCGGAGAACTCCGAGCTGACCTCGAGGACATCGGCCTCGAGGGCAGCGTTCCGGTCGGACGATCCCTCCGGGGCAGGCGGCGTGCGAAAGGTGAGGATCTCGCTCCGGTACAACCGCCCGTCGGCTCCCACGCCCTGGAGCCGGTAGAAGTACTCGGTGTCCGGGCTGAGGCCCGTCAATACAGCCTCGTGCTCGGAATGGCCGCCGAGTCCCATCTCCTGGTCGGTGGCAAGGCTCCCCATCGAGTCGGTGTCGCCGTAGGCGACTGCGCAAACCGCGTCGATGGTGGTGACCACCGTCAAGACCGCGCTGGTCCCGTCGGAGCTCGGCTCGATGGTGGGCGCCCCCTCGGAGATCTCGCCGAAGTCGCCCACCTCGTCGGAGATGGCCGAACCGTCCTGACACGCCCCGACCAATGCCAGCGTCAGCAGCGCCAAGCCGGAGAAGCCCCGCCGCCAGTCTGGTCTCTGCCGGTTTCTCTGCCAGTGGGGCGCGACCCGGGAATCGGCTGGGGGCGGAGGTGGCATGGTGTTGCGATCGTATCGGTGGTGCCCCCCTACCGGTCAGGACGGCTCAACGCCGCGTCTCCACCGGTTCGACGCGCTTGACTGGGGACCGATGAGCCTTGCCGACGAACTGGCACAGCGAGCATCCCAGGGATGGGCCGCTCTCCCTCCGGAGCGGCGGGGGATGTACGAGAGGGCGGCGGAAGCCCTGGAGGCGTCCGGAATCGAAGACCGGGTGCTTCGGGAGGGAGACACCGCTCCCGACTTCGAGCTCCCCGACGCATTGGGCCGTCCGGTCCGGCTGGCTGATCTGCTGGCGAAGGGCCCGGTGATCGTCTCCTTCTATCGCGGGCAGTGGTGCCCCTTCTGCAACCTCGAGCTGCGCGGGTTGCAGCGCGCGCTCGGCGAAGTCGAGGCGGCCGGAGCCACCCTGGTGGCGATCTCGCCCAATACGCCCGATGTCACCATGAGCACGGTCGAAGAGCTCGCGCTCGAGTTCCCGGTCCTCTCCGACCACGACAACCTGGTGGCCAAGCAGTTCAATCTCGTCTACGAGATGACCCCGGAGAACATCTCGATGTATCTCGACCATGACCGCGACATCGGGACGCTGAACGGAACCGGGAAGTGGGAGCTGCCGATCCCGGCCACCTACGTGATCGATCGCGAGGGCGTCATCCGCTACGCGTTTGTCGACCTCAACCACCGTCGCCGTGCCGAGCCGTCGGAGGTTGCCGCCATCGCAGCCGACCTGTCTGGCTGATCGACACCTGCGCCGATCAGCTCACTTCGTCCTTGGCACGGGCTGAACCCGGAACCACGGCGATGCTGCCTGCGCCGCCGTCGGGCAATCACACCGATAGGGACTTTCGCCTCTGCCCTACCCCACCCGGGGTGGGGCATGCTCTCCATCGAGGTGATGACACATGATGTGGTTTGAGTCGAACGCGATGGGGTTCTTCGGCTGGACGATGATGATCCTGTTCTGGGTCACGATCATCGTCCTGCTCATATGGGCGGTCCGATCAGCAACCGCTACCAAGAACCGGTCGGAATCAGACGCCCTGGACATTCTCGAACGCCGGTATGCCGGAGGGGAGATCGAAAAGGAGGAGTTCGAGGAGCGGAAGCGGACCCTCGTCGAGTCAAGGCGGACCGCCACTTGAGGGCTGCGGCCTCGTCGGTCGGATTCCGTCTCCGAACCGCGCGCGGGCATCTCGACGGGGTGATCCGCATGGTCGACGACGATCGTTATTGCATCGACGTGCTTCACCAGCTGTCTGCGGTGCAGGGAGCGCTGGAACGAGTGCGTCGTGAGGTGCTCGAAGCTCACCTACGTGGCTGTGTGCCCGAGGCGGTGGCCGAGGGACGCATCGATGACATAGTCGACGAACTGCTGACAGCCGCCTTTGGCTCGGCACCAACACATCACGGGGAGGCACACCACTGCCTCCCCATCACAGCTGCCGCCGAGGCCGGGATATGAGCGACCCAGTCGAGATGGTCCTGGTCACCGCCCCGGCCTGTCACTTCTGCGACGAAGTGGACCGGATGCTCGCCGAGCTGGGATCAGTGATCCCGCTCGCGGTGAGAACGGTGCCGCTCTCGTCGGAGGAAGGCCTCGGGCTGTTGGTGCGTCATCAGGTTCCCTTCCCGCCGATCCTGCTGGTAGATGGGGCGTTCTTCGGTTACGGCCGCATCTCCCGGCGCAAACTGGAAGAGCATCTGGCCCGGCTGACCAACGAAGTGGCGGTCTGAGATGG
>DASUSU010000071.1:0-10171 GCA_036374915.1 Acidimicrobiia bacterium
CCGGCGGCCTCGGCGATCTTCCGGGTCGACAGTCCGGAGTAGCCACCGTCGAGCAGGGCCTGCTTGCCGGCGTCGAGAATGCTGGCTCTGGTCTTGGGCTCGACGGTCAAAAGTCTCTCCTGGGATCAAGTTCGATTCGAACGTTCGGTCGATCGACCGAACTATGCCAGAGCCCACCCGCCCTGTCAACCCCCGGCCTGGAAGGTCGCGAGCTTACGGGTCCAAGGGACCGAGTTTCCCGAAGATCCGGAGTGACTTGTATCCTCTACGGTCCCAAGGGCCCATAGCTCAGCCCGGTTAGAGCGCATCCCTGATAAGGATGAGGTCGGAAGTTCAAGTCTTCCTGGGCCCACCATCAATGCCCAAACCCCGCTACGCCACAGGCGCAACGGGCTGACGGAGAACCGTCTTCAACTTCTCGGGTGCCACCCGCTGGGGATCGTTCAAGTAGATCTCGTGGTGGTGGCCGTTGGCGACGAGGTGGTGCTCGGGCAGAAACTCGTTGTGGAGGCGGGCGAGGGTCGCTGCTTCCTCGCTGTTGGGGCCGAGGTGCATGATCTGCACGCTGGGACCTTCCGCGAACCGCTCCAGCCTCAGACTGCTCGGCGGATTGCCAAGCCTCTCCGACGCCGTGGTCGTCGCATTGTCGAACATCTCCTGCTCGACCCAATCCGCGGTCACGATCATCAGCCGCCATCTCAGCTTGTCCCGGTTGCCCGCGATGAAGTCGTTCATGTCGTCGGCCCACCAGAGACACTCGAGCGGCGGCTCGACGAAGCTCTTCCCCATCCGCTCCTTGGCGATCAGTTTGATCGGATAGACCACGGCGAAGATCCACCGCATGGCGCTGGCGAAGGCCTCGCTGTCAGGGCCCCCGTCGCCGTCGATCATCACGAACTGCAGGTCCGGCACATCGACCAGGACGAATTCGTCGGCCGGCGGCAGGTACAGCTCCTCCAGCAGGCGTCGGTCATCGAGGGTGCTCATCGTTCCTCCTCCAGCCAGGGCTTGCTTGTCATGTAGTCGAGGGTCTGGGCGACCCACTCCGCCTCGGCGCGCAGTTGGCCGAGCGCGTAGTCGAACAGCGCTTCGACGAAATCGGGCAGCGGCTGCTGGGCGACCTGGATGGCGCCGAGCCGTGCGATCTCAGCTCCCACCGCGACCCCTCGCGCGGTGAGAGCCCCGAGGGCCTCGTCGCGCTGCAACACCGGCCAATGGGCCATGCCCAAGAGCACCGGCCCGTAGCTTGGCCGCACGGTGCGCAGCGCCGCCAGCGACTGCTCCACCAGAGCGGCCTGCCCCGCCTCGGTCACCCGGAACACCTTCTTCGTCTTCTCCCCTGCCGGCTCTTCCGACGCCACGAGGTCGAGACTCTCCAGCTTTCCCAGGACGAAGTAGATGGAAGAGAAGCCGATCTGGGTCCATTCCCGCATGCCGCGCTGTTCGATCACCTGCTCCAGCTCGTAGCCGTGCCGGGGCATCTCGGCGACCAGGCCGAGCACCAGAAGCTCGGAGTTGGTGAGCGTCTTCGTCATATTCTAATACTAGAATACTGCGAGAACACGGACAACCCCCTGTTGAGGGCATGTTTGGCATCAGCACACGGGGATTTCGCCCCCGAGATCTCCTCTGGCCTTCCTGCAGTGCGCTGCTATCGTCAATGTTTGCGATGTGGTCATTGCATGGCCGTCAGGCCCGGCAGTGCATCGTCCATTGGTGACGCGGGCTCGAACTCTCCCGCTTTACGCAAGGCCCTCACAGCCCTCCCGAGACTGGTTCCCCCGGGATGAGAGCGCAGAGGCCTGAAATGTCCACCATCACCCCTCCTCCCGTCACCCGCACCCGGCGACGAGCCCTTCAACCATTCACCGGAGTGTCGGTCCCGAACTGGCGCGAGTCGGCCCTGTGTCGTGAGGGGATCGGCGTCGACTTCTTCCCCTTCTCCGAGGACGCACAGGCCATTCACCGGGTCAAGGCGATCTGTGACCGCTGTCCGGTCACCGACGACTGTCTCGCCTACGCCATGGAGACCCGTCAGGGCGAAGGGGTGTGGGGCGGTCTCACCTCGACCGAGCGGATCTATCTCCGACGCAAGTGGACCGAGCACAACCGGGCCATCGCCGAGATGAATGCCGAGGCTGCCGTCGCCAAGAAGCAAACCCGCCTCAGGGAAAAGACGTCGTCGTGAGAGCCTCTCCGTCTGACGGAGAGGACGACCACGACCGAGCATCCGAGGCCCGGTATCGAGGTCTGCTGGAGGCGGCCCCCGACGCCATGGTCGTGGTCAACCAGACCGGCGACATCGTCCTGTTGAACCGCCAGGCCGAGAAGCAGTTCGGGTACAGCCGTGACGAGCTCCTGGGCCAACAGGTCACCAACATCATCCCCGAGGGTTTCGCCGAGCGGCTGATCGCCGACGACCTTCGCTCCGCCGAAGACGCGCTGGAACAGCAGATCGGGACGGGGATCGAGCTCACCGCCCGGCGCAAGGACGGAACCGAGTTCCCCATCGAGCTGATGCTGAGCCCGCTGGCCAGCGGCGACACGATCCTGGTCACCGCGGCGATCCGCGACATCACCGTCCGCAAGAAAGCGGAGGCAGACCTGCTCCAGACCGTGGCCGAACTGAACCGTTCTAACGAGGAACTGGGGCAGTTCGCCTATCTGGCCTCCCATGACCTGCAGGAGCCGCTGCGGATGGTGGCCAGCTACACCCAGCTCCTTTCCCGTCGCTACAAGGGCCGTCTCGACTCCGATGCCGACGAGTTCATCGCCTTCGCCGTCGACGGCGCCAGCCGCATGCAGCGTCTGATCGAGGACCTCCTCTCCTACTCACGGGTCGGGACCACGGGCCAGCCGCTGGTGCCCACCTCCAGCGAGGCCGCCCTGGAGCAGGCGCTGGCCAATCTGCATGTCGCAGTGGCCGAGCACAGGGCGGAGGTGACCCACGATTCGCTCCCGGTCGTCCTCGCCGACGAGGTGCAACTGATCCAGCTGTTCCAGAACCTGGTCGGCAACGCGATCAAGTACCAGGACGCCGGCGTGCCCAAGATCCACGTCTCCGCAGCCAGGAACGGCGACCGGATGTGGCACTTCTCGGTGAAGGACAACGGTCTCGGCATCGGTCCCGAGTACCTCGAGAAGATCTTCGGCATGTTCGAACGGCTGCACAGACGCGACGAGTACGCCGGCACCGGGATCGGGCTGGCCATCTGCCGGAAGATCGTCGAGCGCCACGGCGGCGAGATATCGGTCGAATCGAAAGTCGGCGAAGGCTCCACGTTCCACTTCGCCCTGGTCGGAGCGGGGCCATCGTGAAGCTGCTCGGAGGCGAAGGGAAGACCATCGAAGTGCTCCTGGTCGAGGACAGCCCCGGTGACGTCCGGCTCACCCGGGAGGCCTTCCGGGATGCCGACGTGTCGATCCGGCTCCACGTCGCCTCCGACGGGGTTGAGGCCATGGCCTTTCTCCGCCGACAGGACGAGCACATCCACGCCCCCCGCCCCGACCTGATCCTCCTCGACCTGAACTTGCCCCGGATGGACGGTCGGGAGGTGCTGGCCCAGGTCAAGGAGGACCCGATTCTGAAGACGATCCCCACGGTGATCCTGACCACCTCCGAGGCGGAGGCCGACATCATGAAGAGCTACGAGCTCCAGGCCAACGCCTATCTGAGCAAACCGGTCCAGCTCGACGCCTTCGAGAGCCTGGTCAACAGCATCAAGGACTTCTGGCTGACCCGGGTCAAGCTGCCGCAGAGGTCCGATGAATGAGCGACCGGCCGGCCACCCGCCTGTTGCTGGTCGAAGACAACCCCGGAGACGCCCGCCTGCTCCGCGAGATGTTGAGAGAACCGGGCACGCACCAAACCGAGATGACCCACGTCGCCTCGATGAGAGAGGCCGAGGCGTACCTGATCGACCGATCCCCGGACATCATCCTCCTCGACCTCGGGCTGCCCGACGCCGAGGGGCTGGACGGGGTACGCAGGGCGCATCTGGCGGCGCCACGCATCCCGCTGGTCGTGCTGACCGGCAGGGACGAGGAGATGCTCGCCGACCTCGCCCTCCAGGAGGGGGCCGGGGACTACCTGATCAAAGGCCAGATCGAGGCGCGGGGGCTGGTGCGGGCGCTGCACTACGCCATCGAGCGCAAGGTCATGGAGGACGCCCTGTTCATGGAGAAGGAGCGGGCCGAGGTGACCCTGAACAGCATCGGCGACGCCGTGATCAGCAGCGACCCCACCGGGGTCATCACCTTCATCAACCTGATCGCGGAGAAGATGACCGGCTGGACCCGCGACCAGGCGGTGGGCCGACCCCTGGCCGAGGTGTTCATCGGTGTCGACGCCAACACCCGGGAGGCGATCCCCAACCCGGTGGCCAGGGCCTTCGAGGAGAACCGGACCCTGCACCTGCCGGCGGACTCCCTCCTCATCGGCCGTGACCGGCCCGAGATCCCGATCGAAGCCAGCGTCTCGCCGATGTACAGCCGTGAAGGGGATGCCACCGGGTCGGTGATCGTGTTCCGCGACGTGAGCGCGGCCCGGGCCATGGCATTGGAGATGACCCACTCCTTCGAGCACGACTTCCTCACCGGTCTGCCCAACCGGGTCCTGCTCAACGACCGGATCGGCCAGGCGATAGCCCTCGCCCCCCGCCACGACAAGCAGGTCGCCGTGCTCTTCCTCGACCTCGACGGGTTCAAGCACATCAACGACTCGCTGGGCCATCCGATCGGAGACAAGCTGCTCCAATCGATCGCCAAGCGGCTGGTCGGCTGTGTCCGCAGCTCGGACACGGTCAGCCGGCAGGGAGGCGACGAGTTCGTCGTGCTCCTCTCCGAGGCCGAGCAGTGGGAGGACGCTGCCATCGTTGCCGAGAGGATGCTCAAGGCGGTCGCCCAGGAGCACCCGATCGACACCCACGACCTGCATGTCACCACCAGCATCGGGGTCAGCGTCTATCCCGGCGACGGGGAGGACGCAGAGACGCTGATCAAGAACGCCGACACCGCCATGTACCAGGCCAAGGAGAACGGCCGGCAGAGCTATCAGTTCTTCAAGCCGGCGATGAACGTCCGCGCCGTCGAGCGCCAGACCATCGAGGAGAGCCTGCGCCGCGCCATCGACAGCGACCAGTTCGTCCTCCACTACCAGCCGAAGATCAACCTGAGCACGGGGGCGATCACCGGGGCCGAGGCCCTGATCCGCTGGACTCATCCCACTCGGGGCTTGGTCTCGCCGGAGCAGTTCATCCCGATCGCCGAGGAGAGCGGGCTCATCCGCCAAATCGGGAACTGGGTGCTTGGCGAGGCGTGTCAGCAGTCCAGGGTCTGGATCGAGGCCGGTCTGCCCGCGGCGACCATGGCGGTCAACGTGTCGGCCACCGAGCTGCGCGACGAGACCTACGTCCAGCGTCTCTTCGCCACGCTCAGCCGAACCGGGATGGAGCCGAGCGGGCTCGAGCTGGAATTGACCGAGAGCGTCCTGATGAAGCACGCCCACTCGGCCGCGATCATCCTCCAGGCCCTGCGACGGACCGGGGTGCAGGTCGCCCTCGACGACTTCGGCACCGGCTATTCCAGTCTCAGCTATCTCCGCGACTTCCCGATCGACTCTCTCAAGATCGATCAGTCGTTCGTGAGCGAGGTCACCTCGGCGGAGGAGGACACCAGCATCGTCACCGCGGTGATAAGCATGGCGCGCAGTCTCGGGCTGAGAGTGGTGGCCGAAGGCGTGGAGACCCGGGAGCAGCTCCGTTTCCTCCAGGCTCACGCCTGTGACGAGGCACAGGGCTATTACTTCAGCCGGCCGGTGCCGGCCGACCGGTTCGCCGATCTGCTCCGTCTCGGGATCGGGGTCGATCTCGGTCTGGGCCCGTCCCCGATCACGTCCACCCCCGCGTCGCTGGAACCGATACCCGGTCGCCGCCGGTGACCCGCAGCGTCCTGACCAGGGCCTGGGCATCGCTATGCGCTCCTCCCCAATGTCCGGGGTCAAGACCGACCCCGAATCGGCCGATTCTTACCCGTGCTCACTGACATCCCGACGCGCTCGGCACCGGACCTTCGCCGGGGGCGTTTCGACACGGCGCGACGCAGCACCATCGTCGTGGTGGCAATAGCCGGGATCGTCGGCTCTGTCGCCGGGTCATGGTGGCTGTGGAGCACCGAGCAGCGGGGCGCCAACGTGGCCTTGGAGGCGCGCACCGAGATCGTCGTCGACTCGACGGAGAGGGCACTCTCCGATGCCCGGCTTCGTCTCGCCTCGGTCGCCGGCCTGTTCCAGGCCAGTGTCGAGGTCACCGAGATCGAGTTCCGGAGATTCGTCAGGAAACTGGAGCTGACCCCGGGCATGGACGCGATCGGCTACATGCCCATGGTCATGGGGCGGAACCGCGGCGCCTACGAGTCCGAGATGAGGGGCAGCTCGCCCGAGTTCATCGTCTTCGACGTCGCTCCTTCGGGTTTCCGTGTGCCCTCGACCGCCCGCCGGGTCCACTTTCCGATCCAATGGCTGGAACCGGAGTCGGCCTTCACCGGAATCCAAGGCTTCGACTCGATGTCCGACCCGGGACGAGCCGCCGCCATGGAGCACGCTCGAGTGACACGGGACATGGCGGTCTCGCCGTTCATGCAACTGGTCTCACAGAACGACGATGACGGGTTCGTCGTGTACTGGCCGATCACCGACGCCGAGACCGAGGCCCTGGTCGGCTATGCCGTCGCTGCGATGGACCTCGGCGAGATGATGGAAGGTGCGCTCGCCGGTTCCGTCAACGAGACCCTGGACTGGGCGGTGAACGACATCACCGGCACTCTCGATCCTGCTTCGCCGCGAGCCGGGGTGGACGCCACCGAGATCGGGGGCAGGACGTGGCAGATGGTGATCACACCCCGGGCACCGTCCGACATGATCCCCAGCGCCCAGTCGAGCCTCCTCCTCCTCGCTACCGGGCTCCTCGCCACCGCCATCGTCGCCGGCGCTCTCGACAGCCGACGTCGCAACCGGCTGGCGCGAGAGGAGTTCGACAGGCTGCGCGACCTGAACCAGTCGAAGGATCAATTCCTGGCTTCGGTGGGTCACGAGTTGCGCACTCCGCTCACCAGCGTCCTCGGCTTCGCCGAGCTGTTGCGAGCCGACCGCGGAGACCTGTCCGACGAGGAGAGAAAGACCATGATCTCCAGCGTGGCCGAGGAGGCCAGCGACCTGGCCGCCATCGTCGACGACCTGCTGGTGGCGGCCCGCTCCGAGCTCGACCTGGTGGTCGTCACCGAAGTGCCGGTATCGGCGCGGGCGCAAGTGGCACAGGTCCTCGAGGTGAGGGGGCGGGAGGCGTGCAGCAACGTTCAAGTCCTCGGGGAGCAGGCGAATCCCTACCGGGCCCTGGGTGATCCGAGCCGGGTGCGACAGATCCTGCGCAACCTGGTCACCAACGCCTGCCGCTACGGGGGCGAGCAGGTCGAGGTCAGGCTGGGGACGATCGACGGATACGTGACGGTAGGGGTCGCCGACAACGGCGCCGGGGTGTCCCCGGAAGACCAGGAGCAGATCTTCACCCCCTACTACCGGGCGCACTCCAGCGAGTCGCAGCCGGCCGCCCTCGGCATCGGCCTCAGTGTCGCCCGGCAGCTGGCCCGGCTGATGCATGGCGACCTCGTCTATCGACGTGAGGACGGGTGGACCGTATTCGAGTTGCGGCTCCCCCTCGTCGACGCTCTCCACCCGCTGTATCTGGGCGCCGAACTACCTTCGTTGACCCACTCCTGACTCGACCCCGTCGCTCACCTGCTACACAGCGTCGATGGACGATCCCCGTCTCCTCGCCGACCTCGCCTCGGTCCGGGCCCGGTTCCCTGCCCTGTCACGCATCGACGGTGACCGGGAGGCGGCCTATCTCGACGGTCCGGGGGGAACTCAGGTCCCACGAGGTGTGATCGAGGCGATGGGCGGAGTGCTGACGCAGGGCGTGAGCAACCTCGGCGGCGGTTTCGACAGCTCCCGCCTCGCCGAGACCGTCACCGCCGGCGGGAGGGAGTCGATGGCCGACTTCTTCAACGCCGACCCGTCCGAGATCTCGTTCGGCCAGAACATGACCAGCATCACCTTCGCGGTCAGCCGCGCCCTGGCCCGGCAGTGGCGGCCCGGCGACGCCATCGTCCTGACCAGTCTCGACCACGACGCCAACTTCACCCCCTGGGCGCGGGCGGCCGAGGACGCCGGAGTCGAGGTCCGGGTCGCCCACTTCGACACCGCCGACGGTGTGCTCGACCCGTCCACCATCGCAGAGTTGCTCGACGATCGGGTTCGCCTGGTCGCCACCTGCGTCGCATCGAACGCGCTCGGGACCCTGGTCGACGTCGCCGCCGTCACCGCTCTTGCCCACGAAGCCGGCGCCTTGGTCTATCTCGACGGGGTGCACGCCGGGCCCCACCACCTGATGGACGTGCGAGCGATCGACTGTGACTTTCTGGTCGCCTCGGCCTACAAGTTCTTCGGGCCCCACACCGGGATCCTCTACGGGAAGCTCGACCTGCTCGCCGAGCTCGACTTCTACAAGGTCCGCCCCGCCCCCTCCGACCCGCCGGACAAGCTGGAGACCGGCACCCAGAGCTTCGAATCCATCGCCGGGGTGACTGCGGCGGTCGAGTATCTGGCCGACCTCGGGGTCGGGCCGGATCGGCGGCGGCGCCTCGAGACCGGGTACGCCCGGATCCGGGAGCACGAGCGGGCCCTGTCCGAGCGTTTCCTCCACGGCGTGGCCGGTCTGCCCGGGGTGAGGGTCCATGGCGTCCCCGAACCCGGTGACCGTCGCGTGGCCACCTTCGCCCTTTCCGTGGAGGGCACGACGGCCGACCAGGTGGCGGCGCACATGGCGGCGCAGGGTGTCTATGTCTGGTCCGGCCACTACTACGCGATCAACGCGATCGAACGTCTCGGGTTCCTCGACCAGGGTGGTCTGGTCCGGATCGGGTTCGTCCACTACAACACCCCGGGCGAGGTGGACCGGGTCCTCGAGGCGCTCGCCTCCCTCTAGCCCGGCCCGCCGACCAGCTCGGCGAGCAGTGCCTTCACCCTTCGCTCCAGCTCGTCGCGTATCGGGCGGACCAGATCGAGGTCCTTCCCGGCCGGGTCCTCGATCTCCCAATCGACATACCTGGTGCCGGGCACATAGGGGCACTCGTCGCCACACCCCATGGTGACCACGACGTCCACCGACCCGATCATCTCCTCGGTCCAGCGGCGCGGGGTCTCAGCGGCGATGTCGATCCCCACCTCTCTCATCGCCTCGACCGCCGCAGGGTTCAACGAAGTGGCCGGCTCGGAGCCGGCGGAGAACACCTCGACCGAGTCGCCGCCATGGCGGCGCATGAACCCGGCCGCCATCTGCGACCGGCCTGCGTTGTGCACGCACAGGAAGAGAACACCTGGCCTCATCGGTGCCGACCATAGGGCCTCTTGGTGAACCTACGGTTAACACCATGTGGCGCCGACACCTCGGCTGGTCGAAGCCATCCGCGGCTCTGGTCGCGCTGATGGTCGCGGCCTGCGGCATCGCCGAGACCAAGCTCCCGCCCGAACCGACCGTGGAGTATCTCCCCTGCACCGGTCTCGGCCTGGAAGGGATCGCCCGGGCGGATTCTCCAGACGACCTGCTCGGCGTCGCCCCGGAGCTGGAATCGCTTTGGGGTGGGTCATGGCTGATCGGTGACAGCACGCACATCGGACTGACCGACGTTGGCGCCGTCGATTGGGAGGAGGCCTGCTCCCGGATCGGCGACGCAGACCTGGTGGTGCACGAGGTGCCCTTCCTGTTGTCGGACCTGGCAGGGTGGGCCGAGACCGTCGCCGATCGGATCGCGAGGAGCGGCGACCCGGGGTCGGCTTCCCGGGAGCTGGTGGTGGACGCCGGGCAGTACGTCATCGAGATCCGGGCCGAGACCGTCGAGGATGCCGCCCTTCTCGCCGAAGGAATCCCCCTCGAGGCCTGGACCTACGGCGGGCCGCCCCCGTCCGGAAGCTCCTAGAAGCCCGTAGACTGGCTCGGTGAAGCGTTTCTCCCCCCTGATCATCCTCGGCGCGATTGCCGCTCTCCTCATGCTCCGTCGGCGTGACACCGAGGTCGTCGTCCCCGACTCCGCCTGGAACCCAGTCGACCCGTCGTGAGGG
>DASUSU010000072.1:0-3494 GCA_036374915.1 Acidimicrobiia bacterium
CCCGGGGCGGTCAACTGCGATCATCCGCGGATAGCGTCTTCCCAGGTGAGAGGCACAGACGGCGCTGCAGCCCTGTTCACGAAGCCGGCCGATTCTGACCCATGACATCTCGGTACCCGGTATCAAGTGCCCGGTATTGAGACGAGGGCCCCGTCGGCAGACGGGCTCTCGTCGATGCTCAGAAGATCTCGGGGCACCAGGGCTGGGGATCCCAGCCGAAGGCTGCGTCCATGGCGGTCAGGGCGTGATCGCTGCCCGACACTCGCCCGACCCGCGCCAGCTCCCGGAATCGGGCCAGCCCCAGGTAGCCGGCGCTCAGGTCCTCAAGGTCGAGCATCACGTCGGGCTCGTCTCCGCTGGCTGAACAGGTGACGTCGGCCCCGTTGGCGCTGAGCCGGTAGCTGCCGGAGATGTCGCCGATCGGGTCGGAGACACCGAGCACGACGTCGATCGGGGCGGAATAGGAGCGTGACTCGAGGGCGCCGGGCACGTCCATGATCCGGACCCACAACCCGTCGCTGTGCACCGCCCGCGCCCGTCTCGAGCCCTCGAGAAGGTCGAAGATCGGGTCACGAGGCGAGCGCAGATCGGCCACCGTCTGTGACACCAGGTCCTGGCTGACCACGAAGGACCAGAGGGCGGCCCACGACTCGGGGGTGGTCCCGAACAGGTCCTTGACCCGCACCTCACCGTTGCCGTGGCCCTCATCCCAGTCCGACTTGGTGCGAAAGCTGACATAGCCTGCGATCCCGTCGACTCCGTCGACCACGGCATAGCGCAGCGAGGTCGCACCCTGACGGGACGACTCGGTGTCGCGAAACGACCGACTCTCCCACCAGTCGGCGCTGCGGGCGAAGAACCCGGGGAAGCGAGACTGCAGCTCCTGGTAGACCGGCGGCGCGACCCGGATCGCCTCCTCCCGGTCGATCATGCGGACCGGGGCCGCCTCCGGGGCGAGACGATGAAAACCGACATGATCCCTCTTGACCGCGATCTCGGCTGAGAGCGAGGCGCACCCGTAGCCGAAGCGCCCGTAGATGGCACTGTCCGAGGCCCACAGGCCGGCGATCGGCTCTTCGTGTTCCCTCACATCGTCGAGATGGGACCGCATCATCGCCCGGAGCAGCCCCTGCCTCCGGTGGGTGGGGACCACCGCCACCATGGTGGTGCCGCCGCAGGCGACCGCGCCTCCCGGGACCGTCATGGTCAGGTCGAAGGTGCCCAGGGTGCTGACCATCCGCCCCTGGTCGAACCCGCATCGAGTCCTGTCGAGGGGGACGAGGCGACGGAACCTCTCGTCACCCTCGGGCGGGTCGAAGCCGAAGACCAGGCCCATGGTTTGCCTCATGGTCTCGAATTCGGCGGGCTCGATGGCCCGAACCTCGACCGCCATCAAGCGTCGGGGGCTGCTCCGGCTGCCGACCGGGCGTTCTCCACTTCGGCGTCGAAGTCGGTGGCGGCGGTGGTGAAGGCGGCCACTGCGGCGCGGCGCAGATCCCCCGGGTCGTCCGATTGGAGCCCGGCGAGGGCCTCGGCCGCAGCGTCTGCGGCCAGGCCGATGGCACCGGACAGGGCTTCCTGATTCGCTTCCAGACCCGGCGGCGGGACCAACGCGGCCACCTGGTCGGCCAGACCCTGGGCGCCGGCGACGACCGCCTCGAAGCGAGGTTCGGCGTCGCTGTATTCGATCTCCCTCGGGTCGGCGTCGAACCCGGTGTTGACCGCGGTCAACTCGGCGTCGAGGGCGGCCAATTCGCCGTTGATCCGATCCAGCTCGGCCAGGTACGTGGCGGCGGCGCCGTTGACGGTGCTTCCGGTGGCTCCGGGCACCGTGGTCGTGCTGCCGTCGCCGCCCACCCCAGCCGTGGTCGAGGGCCCGGCGACCAGCGTGGTGTCCGGTGACGCCTCGGGCAGGGAGCGAACGAAGAAATAGGTGAACGCGATCATCCCCAGGATGACCAAGGGGAGGATCCAGCGGCCCGGTTTCGGGTCGGGGTTGACTGCCATGACCGGCGAAACGATAGCTGGGAGCCTCTGGTTCCCCGCGCCTCCCCGTCGCAACTCGAAAACGACCCGGCACAGACCCCTTGCAGCCGGATTCGGCGCTCCATAGGTTCGGAACCATGGAGCCGGAGAGGAACGAGGTCTACGAGCGCATCCCCTGGGAGACGCTGGAAGAGAAGAAGAGCGATCGTCAGTGGATGACGCTGGGGGTTGCCGGGGCGATCGTCCTGGGCGCCCTGGCCTACTCGTTCATGAGCAACCGCCCGCCGGCGATAGCGGTCGCCACCACCGTGGCGGCCATCCCGACGACGGCGGGCCCAGCCCCAACCGCAGCTCCGGCGCCCGCCCTTCCCCCGACCGCTTCGACGTCTCCGGTGGTGACCGCCGAGGCCGATCTCTATGCGGTGCACCCGGAGCGAACCGTCGACCGGGTCACGGCCCACGCCGAGTGGTTCGTGGCCGAGTACCTCACCGTGGACGGGTCGGAGCAGGGGCGTGCCGCGCTCACCGCCCTGATGCCGGCCGGGGTTCCCCTGCCGGCGGCGGAAGAGGGAACCCGGGTGTTCGTCGAATGGGTGCGCGCCTCGACCGTGGAGGAGACCGCCCCGCTCAACTATCGGGTGACGGTGCTCGCCCGGTCTCTGGCGGCCGGAAGCGACGAGGTGTACCAGCGTCAGGCACCGCTGGAGGTGGCGGTCGACGTCTCCCTCGTCGAGGGGACCCCCCAGGTGATCGCTCCTCCCGAGGTCCGTCCCGCATCGGCGGGGCCGACCCATCAAATAGCGCTGGGCGCGGTCCCCGAGGAAGTCGGCGCCGCCGCCCTCGATCTGTCAGGCGGGACCGAGGTGATCGGCGGCGTCCAGGCGCCCGACGGGGACTGGAGGGTCGTGGTCTTGGTGACGACCCCCGACGGGGTGAGCCGCCCCGTCTCGGTCGTGTCTCCCTCCCCCTGAGCCGGGCTGGGACGGCGTCGGTCAGGCGCCGAACTCGGTCTCTAGGATCTGAGTGGCTTCGGGGACGATCGTCTCCCAGGCCACCTCGGGGGTCTTGGAGATGGTCACGAAGTCTGCGGTCATGAAGATGCTGGTCACGCCGTCGAGGGCGAGCAGGTCGCGGGCGAACGCCTCGCCGGGCTCGCTCCCTCGGACATGTGTTGTAGGCCCGCCGACCGGGGCGCCTACCGAGAACCTCATCGCATTCGGATTCGGCGACGGGCTGACTGTCACTGCCATGTCGAGGCGAGGGTAATCGGGTGACCTCGACCGTCGGGGTGGACGTGGGAGGCACCTTCACCGACGTGGTCGTGTTCGACGGGGAGTCGATCAGCGGTCGCAAGCTGCCCACCACGGCGGATCAGGCGGTCGGCGTGGCCCAGGCGTCCAGGGACGCCGGCGTCGGAGCCGAGACCACCTTCCTCCATGGGACGACGGCGGGGACCAATGCCCTGCTCGAGGGTCGAGGGGCGGTCACCGCCCTGGTCACGAGCCCGG
>DASUSU010000073.1:0-11713 GCA_036374915.1 Acidimicrobiia bacterium
AAGCTCTCCGTGATCGTCCTCGGCGGCGTCCTCGTCGGCGCCTCCGCATTCGGCCTCTCCGGCATGGGCGACGAACTCGCCGAGGCGGCGCCCCCGGCCGTCGCCGTGGCGACCACCACGACCACGACCACGCTTCCGACCACCACGACCACGGTGCCCCCGACCACGACCACAACAGTGCCCGAGAAGGGACATCTGGTGATCCACGGCACCGGTGACGTGGCCGTCGACCCCGACTACATCCCGGCCCTTGCGGTCAACGGTTGGGATCACGCCTGGTCCGGGCTCGACGGGCTGTTCGTCGAAGACGATCTCACCGTGATCAACCTGGAGTGTGTTCCCTCCGACATCGGATCGCCGCTTGACAAGGCGTTCGTGTTTCGATGTCCCACCGAGACCCTCCCCTCGATGAAGGCGAACGGCGTCGACGTGGCCAACCTCGGCAACAACCACTCCGGGGACTTCGGCAAGGAGGCGTTGTTGGACGGTCGTGAGAACCTGATCTCGGCCGGCATCGGGCCGGTCGGGGCGGGACGTGACCTCGCCGAGGCAGGCGAGCCCGCGCTGTTCGAGGTCAACGGCTGGACGGTCGCCGTGGTCGGGTTCGGTGGCGTCGCCCCCGACGCGTCGTGGTATGCGACCCCCGACTCGCCCGGGATGAGGAGTGGTGACCACACCCCATCGATGGTCGAGGCCGTGGTCGCAGCCGACGCGATGGCCGACCTGGTGGTGGTCACGGTCCATTGGGGAGTCGAGCTCGACACCACACCCCGCCAGGACGACATCGAGCGGGCGGAGGCGATGATCGACGCCGGGGCGGACATCATCTTCGGCCACCACCCGCACCGGATGCAGCCTCTGGAGATGATCGACGGGGCCGCCGTCTTCTGGTCGCTGGGCAACTTCGTGTGGCCCCACAACTCGGTGCCGAGCGCCACCACCGCGGTCGCCCGGGCGGTGGTCTCGCCCGACGGCGCAATCGAGGCGTGCTTGATACCGGCCTATATCGAGTCACACGGCCATCCTGTGCTCACCGGAGAGGCCGGTTGCGCCCCGCCCGGATAGGAGACAACCGATGAACGAGAGAGCGGGCCAGGTGATCCTGATCGTCGTCGCCGGGTTCGTGCTCGGCCTCGCCGTGTTCCTGGTGACCCGGGGCGACGCGCCGCGTGCCGCCGTCGAGGCGGCCGGCCCCTCGATCGCCCCCACCACGGTCCCCGCCCCCACCGGGACCGACCCCGGCTCCACCACCACCTCGCCCACTTCCACCAGCACCACGCTCGCCCTCCAGACACGCGAGCCGGGCACCGTGCCCGGCTTCACCGTGGGCCGACCCTGGGGCTCGACCGTCGGCGTGACCATGTTCCGGGGCAACCCGACCCGCACCTTCCACGGGGTGGGACCGGTCCCCGACACCCCGACTGTGGCCTGGCGTTACCCCGACGCCCAGATGTGCAGCCCATCATCCGAAGGCGGCGAGACCAGGATCTGGTGCGGAATGGGATGGACCGGCCAGCCGGCGCTGTGGGAACGGCCCGACGGGGTGACCGAGCTCATCTTCGGCGCCTACGACTCGGCGGTCCACTTCGTCGACGCGGCCACCGGGGAGGACCTCCGACCCGAGTTCCAGACCGGCGACATCATCAAGGGATCGGTCACCCTCGATCCCGACGGATTCCCGCTGCTCTACTTCGGGTCGAGGGACAACAGCCTGAGGATCCTCGCCCTCGATCGGGAAGAGCCGACGTTGCTCTGGTCGATGGAGGCCAACGAGGTCGACGGCATCTGGAACGACGACTGGGACTCCAACCCGGCCATCGTCGACGACATCATGTACGAGGGGGGCGAGAACGGTTGGTTCTTCGCCGTCCAGCTCAACCGCGGCTATGACGCCGAGGGGAACGTGGTGGTCGACCCGGTCAAGCTGGTGCAGATGCCCGGGTACAACGAGGAGCTCCTGTCCAACTCCGGGCGCAACGTCTCGATCGAGACCTCGGTCCTGCTCTTCGACCAGAGGGTCTACTTCGCCAACTCGGGCGGGCGGGTCGTGGGGCTGGACGTGTCCAACGTGCGCGACGGCGAGGCGCCGATCGTGTTCGACTACTACACCGGCGGCGACATCGACGCCACCATGGTGGCCGACGCCGAGGGGATGATCTACGTGGCGATCGAGCACGAGCCCTCGCAGATGGGAGCCGGGGAGATCGAGCGCAGCCGGGAGGTGGGGCAGCTGGTGAAGCTCGACCCCTACACCGACGGAGACCCCAGGGTCTGGGGTCTCGACCTCACCGCCGGGAGTGCCGACTCCGGCTCGTGGTCCACCCCGGCGGTATTCGACGGGGTGGTCTACGTCAACACCCAACAGGGCTCGCTCATCGCGGTGGACGCCGGGGACGGGTCGCTGATCTGGGACGACGACGTCGGGTTCCACTCCTGGTCCTCCCCGGTCATCGTCGATGAGACCCTGGTCACCGCCACCTGTCTCGGCGACGTCCGCGCCTACTCGCTCGATGACCCGCGCTCTCCGGTGATGGAGTGGTCCCTCGACCTCGGTGGATCATGTCTCGAGTCGACGCCGGTGGTGTGGAAGGGCGTCATCTACATCGGCTCCCGCGACGGCTACATGCGCGCTCTGCGCTGAGTGCGCCGTCCGGGGAAGATGTAGTGCGAATACCCGTCCGTCTTAGAGTGTGAGCATGGACCAGGATCGGCTCGGATTCGGCGATCTTGGACCGATCGGCGCCCTGACCGATCTCACCCGGCGCCAGCTTTACGAGTTCGTGATGACCTCCTCCGACCCGGTCGGGCGTGACGAGGCGGCCGAAGCCGTGGGGATCCCACGTCAGACCGCGGCATATCACCTGGATCGTCTCGCCGAGGAGGGTCTCCTCGAGGTCGAGTTCATGCGGCGAACCGGGCGAACCGGGCCCGGCGCCGGCCGGCCGGCCAAGCTCTACAAACGCTCGGAGCGGGACCATGAGGTCAGTCTTCCCCCTCGGCGCTACGCCTTGGCCGCCCGGATCCTGCTCGAAGCTGTCTCGTCGAGTGGGGTCTCGCCTTCAGATCTGGCCGAGGTGGCGCACCGGGTCGGCCGGGAGTTGGCGAGTGTCGGCTTGGAGCGAGCGCTCGAGGAGACCGGGTACGAGCCGGTCGAGGAGGACGGGGAGACCCGTTTTCGCAACTGCCCGTTCCATGCTCTCAGAGAGCAGGACCGGGAGGTGGTCTGCCATCTCAACCTGGGTCTGGTCCAAGGGATGCTCGAAGCGGCTCCCGATGGGCGCAACGCCCATCTGGAGCCGTCCGATACCTACTGCTGTGTGAGGATCCGCCCCGAGACGGACCTCGACGGGGCCTAGCTGTCGATGAAGTCTTCCCTCGACTGCTCTGCTCTCGCCGCGCCGATCGCGGTCTTCACCTTCTTCTGCTCCTCGGGGGGAGGAAGCACTGCGGTCATGCCGAGCGACTCGAACCAGAGCTCTCTGGCCCACCCCTGGGTGTGGTACAGGTGCTCGTCCTCTTCCTCTTCGACCTGCTCATAGGCTTCCTGGAGCACCTGTGCCCGGGGGCCTTTGAGCTCGGCGGCGACCTCGCCGATCAGCTCCCAGTTGGCGTGGTCCTTGATCTCGGCGTCGACCACACACTCGGCCGCAACCAGCTGGGCGGCGGTCATGTCGCCTGCTTCGAGCGCCATGTTCATCGCTTTGACCAGTGCCTCGCCCTTGAACCTGACCACGGCCCGACCGGGGGTCTCGACTTCGGGGTCGAGCTCCAACTCGGTGAAGATGTCGCTGACGATCTCGACATGGTTCCTGGTCTCGTCGAGATACCCTTGCCACTCCTCGCGCAGGTCCTCGTTGACCGTGCATCGAAGCGCCGTCTCGTAGACCTGGACTCCGCCCAGTTCCGTCTCGAGCGCCTGGTAGAGGAGCTCGTTCACCTGTTCGTCCCTCATTCCCTCGTCCTTCCTGTTGGGGTGGGCAGACTTACCCGCGGCCAAGCCGGGCCAAACCGGGTGTTGGCACCGATCAGGTCTCCGCAGAAGTGGCGCGAAGGGCGACCAGGGCGATGTCGTCTCTGGCCTTGGGGGTGTCGGCCAACAGGATGGACAGCATCTGATCGAGCAGTGTCTCGGGGTCGTCCCTCACGCACTTGGACAGGGCCAGCTCGATACTGTCCGGTGGGTCGAGCTCGGGGATCGCATAGCCGTCGGTGTAGAGGACCAGGATGTCGCCGGGGCCCAGGGTGTGTTCCTCCTCGATCGGCTCGAGAACCGGGAGGACCCCGGCAGGCGGGCATGGCCGTCCCAATCTCCTCATCTCCCCGTCCGCCGTGACCACGATGGGCGGGGGATGGCCGGCGAGTGTCACCCGCAGGTCGAAGCCGTTTCCATTGTCACGGAGCAGCACGTATGCCAGGGTGCACATGCGGTCCTCGACCAGCAGGGCCTCGTTCAATTGGCTCAGGACGGTCTCGAACCCGGGGTCGAGTGCGATCGTCGATCTGAGGGTGTACCGGGCCAGGCCCACCGCGGCTGCGGCTTCGATCCCCTTCCCTGCGATGTCCCCGACCACGATGGCGCAACCGCCTCCCGGAACCGGCATCACGTCGTAGAAATCCCCGCCGACATGACCGATCAGCGACAGGGGCCGGTACCGGGCCGCCAGCTCGAGCCCGGGGACCGCGGGCAGGCTTCGCGGGGTCAGCACCGCCTGCAAGGTCTCGGCGATCTCCCGCTGCTGCTGGTACAACCCGGCGTTCTCCAGGGTGGCGGCGGCGCGGTCGGCGATGGTCGTCAACAAATCGAGATCGGCCACACCCAGTGCCGGGTCAGCCGCGGAGCGCGCCACGGTCAGCGTGCCGATGACACCGCGACCCACCTGCATCGGCACACAGGCGACCGATCCCAGGTCGAGGCGGCGCAGGATGTCGGCCAACTCGGCCCCCGATCGGCTCTCCACCTCGTCGAGCATGGCCGGGGTGATCCGGTCGATGACTTCGGGCCGACCTGTCCTGGCCACGCGCGCCTGGAGCCGGTCTTCTCCGATAGGGATCGGCCCTTCGGTTTCCACGTGTGCCAGTTTGCGGGCGTCGTCGGTGTCGGGGTGGACCGCGGCCACAGGGACCAGCCTGTCTCCATGCTCCAAGAGGTGGACCGAGCACCACGAGCCGATTCGGGGAACCAGTGCGCCGGCCAGGGCCTGGACGCTCTCCTCGCGGTCGAGCGACGATCCCAGCGCCTCGTAGACGATGGAGAGCAGCTCTTGATCCTCGTCCCGTCGGATCTGGGCCGTGATGTCGGAGAAGAAGTTGATCACCAGGACGACCTCGCCGAGATCGTTCTTGATCGGGCTGGCGCTGATTCGCGACCAACGGGCGCGTTGCGCCCCCTTCCTCCGGTATCCGACCACCGCCTCGGCGAAGGGCTCTCCGGCCATCACCTTCCGGCCGGGCAGCTCGTCGCCGGGCAGGGGCGCCCCGGTGCGGTCGATCATGTCGAAGCGCGCCATGATCTCCTCGGTCGGCGTGGAGGCAAGCTCGGCGCCGCGGGCGAAGCCAAGCATCTCGGCGGCGGTGTCGTTGGCGTAGAGGAGACGGCCGGACCGGTCCTGGACCGTGATCGCCTCGCTGGCATGGCGAAAGAGGATGTCGAGGACATGTCGGTCCTCGTCGGTCGCCAGTTCGATGAAGCGGTCCCCGGGCATTGCCCCTCCGGCTGCCGGGCGGGACGGACGCCCTATCCGGCAGGCGAGAAGTTAGTCTGTCGGCAGGGCGTGAGCTTCAAGGAGTGCTCCGCATGAGTCCAGGCTCGTTCGAGGAACGAAGCTCCAAGTCACCGTCGACCCACTCCCCATCGGCCGGGGAAGCGCGCCGCGCCGAGGTGACCCTCAGCCCGGTGCCGGGATCGGTCCCGCTGGCGCGGCGGTTCGTCGCCTCCCTCGACTTCGCGGGAGGATCGGATCCGGAGCGGCTCGCGCTTCTCACCGCGGAGATCGTCACCAACGCGATTCTCCATGCCCGGACCCCGCTCAAGGTCGAGGCCATCGAGATGGCGGGCCGGGGAGTGCGGGTGTCGGTCACCGACGGAAACGCCAATCCGCCGGTGAAGAAGGACTACGGCCCGAGCTCACCCACCGGGCGAGGTCTGCACATCGTCGAGGCCATGGCCGACCGCTGGGGCTTTGAGAGCCTGGCTTCGGGCAAGACTGTTTGGTTCGAGCTCGGCTCCGAGGACGGGTCGGATTGATCCAGGACGAGAAGGTGCAGCTGCATCTGGTCCAGGTGCCGATCGAGCTCTGGAAGCAGGCGAGAGCTCATCAGGACGCGGTTCGCCGGGAGATGGACCTGCTGCGCGCCTCGGCGCCGGCCGATTCGGTCCCGCACCGGTTGATGAGCCTGGTCGAGGACTTCGACGCTCGGTTCGGGGATATCAACGACCGAACTTGGGGTGATTTCTCGGCCGCGGCCGAGGATGGTGCGGAGACGACCGACCTGATCATCGAGATGCCCTTCGCGGCGGTGGCGGCGGCACGGGCGGTGGCGGCGATGATGGCCGAGGTCGACGAATTCTGCCGCGCCGGGGACCACCTGATGACGCTGGCGACGCCGCCCGAGCTGGTCGCACTCAGGGAGTGGGTCCTTGGAGAGCTCACCCGCCAGATCGAGGAGGGGGCAGAGCCACTGCCGTGGCCCGAGCACGTGTCGATGCCGCCGGCGCATGGCGCCGCCGATCCGGCCTCTTCCCGCGCCGGCTCGGAGACCATCGTGTTCGAGGGCAGCCTCGACCTGGCGACGGTCGGGGAGCTCAGGGACGCGATCCAGGAGAGGCGATCGCGCGGGCCGGGGCGGATAGTCGTCGACCTGACCGGGGTCGGGTTCGTCGACTCGATCGGCATAGGACTGCTCATCACCACCCACACCCGGCTCGAGGAGGAAGGCGTCCAGCTGCGACTCGTCGTCTCTCCGCGGCTCACAGGGCTGCTCGAGCTGAGCGGGCTGACCGACCTGCTCCGTCCCGAAGATCCACCCGCCGGCTGACCGACCGACGGTTTCGGGTGGTCGGGCCGGGGGGTAGATAGCGGTGATGGAGACCCCCGCGCAGGACCGTCGGCCGGCGATGGTCAACCCTTCCCTCTGGATGGCTACCTCGGAGTGGCCGGAGTTTCCCTCGCTCTCCGCTGACATCTCACTTGGAGCGCTGGTCGTGGGCTCGGGCATCACCGGGCTCACCGCGGCGCGGCTCCTCGCCGGCGAGGGGATAGAGGTCGGTGTGATCGAGTCGGGACGACTGTGCTCGGGAGTGACCGGGTTCACCACCGCCAAGCTGAGCGCGCTTCAGTCCACCGTCTACACCGAGCTCTCCGAGGCCTGGGGCGACGAAGTCGCCATGGCCTACGCCAGCGCCAATCTCTGGGCGATCGAGCAGGTGCGTCGTCTGGTTGCCGAGGACGGGATCGAGTGCGACCTGCACGACGAGCCGGCCTACACCTATACCGAGTCGCGGGATCAACTGGGACGGATCGAATCCGAGGTCGATGCCGCCGGGAGAGCCGGACTCGACGTCTCGTTCACCGAGGAGACCGGTCTCCCCTACGAGATCGCCGGTGCGGCGCGTCTCGCCAACCAGGCCCGATTCCACCCCAGGCGCTATTGCCGCGGGTTGGTCCAGGCCACCCTGGAGGAGGGAGGTGTCTTCTTCGAGAGCACCCGGGCCCTGTCGCTCGATACCGATGCCGGGACGGTTGTGACCGATCGGGGCACCGTGACTGCAGATCTGGTCATCGTCGCCACCCATCTGCCCTTCGGGAATCTCGGCGGGTACTTCGCCAGGACCAGCGTCTCCAGGTCATATGCGGTCGCCTTCGCCCAGGGCACTCGTCCGCTGGAAGGCATGTACATAAGTGTCGACGAGCCGATCCGCTCCCTGCGGTCGACCGGAGACGGCCACACGATCGTGGGTGGGGAGAACCACCCCGCTGGGGAGGACGACGACACGACTCGTCGCTATCGGGCCCTGGAAGATTGGTGCCGGGATCGGCTCGGGGCGGGCCCCGTCGAGCATCGCTGGTCGGCTCAGGACTATCGGAGCGCCGACGGGCTGCCCTTCGTCGGCCCGCTCGGCTCATCGGGAAGGTCCTATCTCGCCACCGGCTTCGCCAAGTGGGGGATGACCAACGGCACGGTGGCCGCTTCGATCATGGTCGACCTGGCCCTCGGCCGCGACAACCCCTGGGCCGAGGTGTTCGACTCGCGGAGAGTCGCCCCGAAACAGGCGCTGCCCGAGACGCTGAAGGTCAACGCCAAGGTGGCTCGGCGCTTCGTCGGCGATCGCCTCATGTCCTCCCTCTCGTCGTCCGAGTTGCCCGGGCCCGGCCAAGGGGGAGTCGTTTCCCACGACGGCGATCGTCTGGCTGTCTCCCATAGCGAGGACGGGCAGGTTCGGGCACTCTCGCCGTACTGCACACATCTGGGCTGTCTGGTCGCTTTCAACACGGCGGAGCAGACCTGGGACTGTCCGTGTCATGGATCGAGGTTCGATCTCGAAGGCCACGTGGTTCATGGCCCGGCCGTGGAGGACCTGGCTCCGATCGTCGTCGAGGACGAGGCCGAACTGACGGAGTAGCCGGCAGGGGTGACCGGGATCGCGGGTCCCCTGGCCATATCATCCTCGCCGAGCCCCAATGACCTCATTCCGACCGCTGCTCTTGCTCCTCACGTTGGTCCTGGCATGCTCCGGCCCGGAAAGCGCGGACACCACGGGCACGACACTGGCTCCGGTCACCACCACCATCCCCGCCACCACCTCCACCGGGCCGCCGGTCGAGTGCCCGGCCCCCCCTTATGAGCTCGAGTTCCTGCCCACCGGCGTCGGTTCCGCCGTGATCGACGTCGCCGACATCGAGCCCGACGTGTGGACCTCGGTGCCCGGCAGCAGTGCCACTCTCCTCGGCCGGGCCGACGGCACCGTGGCCATCGCCTTGATCCGGGGGACCCTTCCCCCGATCGACTGGCCGGCAGAGAAGGGGGAGGTCTTCATCGACGGCACCAGGGCCGTGGTCGGCCCACATCCCGACGGGACTTGGGTTTCGGGGTGGTTCGAGGCGCCCGGCGAGCGGTGCGACCTCTACACCATGGTCTTCTACCCGCCGATCTCACCGGAAGAGGTGGAGCAGGTCATCGACGGGATGAACCGGGTGGGCGGGTGAGCGCTCTTGACGGACGGCGCCGTCGTGCGTAGCGTGCGCTGCGGATGAGCCGAACGAGCACCTCGCGGACCGGTCACACCTGGTGGTGGGCTTGGCGCGCGCCGGAGGTGGCTTCGGTCGGATAGCCCTCGCTCTCTGATCAGATACGAACCCATCTCCGGTCGACGGCGATGGGTTCTCTCGTGTAAGGGCCCCGCCGCCGGACCCGGTGGGAGGAGCCCATGAACAACATCTTCGACATCCCAGCCGACCTCGACACCCCGACATCGGTCTACCTCAAGCTCGGGTCGCTGCGGCCGCGCTTTCTCCTCGAGAGCGTCGAGCAGGGCGACCAGATCGGCCGCTACTCGTTCATCGGGTTCGGCGACGGGCTCGACGTCCGCAGCGACGGCTGGTCGATCCAGGCCGGCACCAGCCGCATCGAGACCGACGGCTCGATGGCCGGGCTCATGGAAGGTCTGCGCAAGGTCCTTGCCGCGGCGCCCGCCCCCGGCCCGGTCTCGAGCGCGGTGCCCTTCCACGGCGGCTTGGTCGGAGCGATCGGATTCGACGTCGCCCATCGCCTCGCCGGGCGGACCCCACCGCCGGGAGCCAGCCCGGAGCTGGTGCTCTACGGGCCTCCGAGCGTCATCGTGTTCGATCATCTCAGCCGACGCGCCGCCCTGCTCCACGACGGATCCGAGACCGAGCGGCTCCAGCTCCGCCGCGAGGTGATCGGCCTCTTGTCACAGGGCCTGCCCGGTCCGGTGCGAAGCGGCGGTTTCACCGACCCGGTGGGCTCGATGGACAAGGGCGAGTTCGAGGGGGTGGTGGACCGAGCGCGTCATCACATCGCAGAAGGCGACGTCTATCAGATCGTCCCTTCGGTCAAATTCGCCGGGGAGACCGATCTCGACCCGTTCACCGTCTACCGCGGGCTCCGACTTCTCAATCCCTCCCCGTACATGTACTACTGCGATCTGGGCGACACCAAGGTGATCGGGTCCTCGCCGGAGGCACTGGTCCGGTTGCGGGGCACCGCCGCCGAGCTCCGCCCCATCGCCGGGACCCGGCCCCGTCACAACGACGAGCCACGGGACCGAATCGCCGAAGAGGAGCTGGCCGGCGACGCCAAGGAGGCCGCCGAGCATGTCATGTTGGTCGACCTGGCCCGCAACGACCTGGGGCGGGTGGCGGTGCCCGGCTCGATCAAGGTCGACCCGTATCGGGCCATCGAGCGGTACAGCCATGTCATTCATCTCGTCAGCGGGGTGAGTGGCATCCTGGAGCCGGGGAACGACGCCTTCGACCTCTTCGCTGCCGCCTTTCCCGCCGGCACCGTGGTCGGGGCGCCCAAGGTCCGGGCCTTGGAGCTGCTCCGGGAGCTGGAGCCGGTCCCGCGCGGCCTCTATGCCGGCACCGTCGGCTACTTCGGCCACGGAGGGAGCATGGACCAGGCGATAACCATCCGCACCGTGGTGATGGGCGAGGGCCGCTACTCGTATCAGGCCGGGGCGGGGATCGTGGCCGACAGTGTCCCCTCGGCCGAGTGGGAAGAGGTCCTCTCCAAGTCGGGGGCGATGCGGAGCGCACTCGAGACGGCGGCGAGCGGGCTATGAGCCGGATCCTCCTCCTCGACAACTACGACTCCTTCACCTACAACCTGGTGCAGGCACTGCGTGTCCTCGGCGCCGAGGTGATCGTCCGCACCAACGACGACATCGGTCTCGAGGAAGCCAGGGAACTGGAGCCCACCCACCTGGTGGTCTCTCCGGGCCCGGGCCGGCCCGAGGCGGCCGGCGAGTCGATGAAGCTGATCGTCGGGATGCTGGAGCAGGTGCCGATCCTCGGAGTGTGCCTCGGGCATCAGGCGCTTGCGGCTGCCCTCGGCGGCACGGTGAACCACGCCCGGGAGCTGCGGCACGGCAAGGCGTCACCGGTCTATCACGATTCGTCTTCGATCTACGCCGGTCTCCCCAACCCGTTCGAGGCGGGCCGCTACCACTCCCTGGCGGTGATGGAGGAGGATCTGCCCGACGACCTGGTGGTCACCTCCTTCACCTCCGACGGGGTGATCATGGGAATCAGACATCGCTCCTTCCCGGTCGAGGGTGTCCAGTTCCACCCGGAGAGCCTGCTCACCCCGCACGGCGACCTGCTCCTCCGCAACTTCCTCGATCTCGGCGGCGCCCGGCGATGAGACAGGTCCTCGACGACCTGCTCCAGGGCAACGACCTGACGGTCGAACAGGCCGAGGCCCTGGTCCACCAGCTCACCGGTGGCGAGGTCGAGCCGGCGACGGCCGGCGCCATCCTCGCCGCCCTGCGGGCCAAGGGGGAGACCCCCGAGGAGGTGCGCGGGTTCGCCCAAGCGATGCGAAACCTGGCCACCAACCCGGCCATCGACGTCACCGGCGCGGTCGACGTGGTGGGAACGGGCGGGGACGGATCGGGCAGTCTCAACCTGTCCACCGGCTCCGCCTTGCTCGCCGCGGCCACCGGTGTCCCCGTGGTCAAGCACGGGAACCGATC
>DASUSU010000074.1:0-6492 GCA_036374915.1 Acidimicrobiia bacterium
ACCTTCGCAGCTGCGCCTCCCTCTGCCGTCCGCGCTGTGCCGGCTGGTTCTGAAGGATGCGGAACGACCCGAGCTCACCCTGACTGGCGACGACCTCTTCGACGGTGTCGGCACCGAGGGATCGGATCAGCTCGTCCTCGAGGTCGACGACGCAGACGAAGAAGCCGATTCGCTCCATGTCGCCACGGGTGAGGTTCGAGCCGAGACCCGCCCGCTCCAGACCGCGCCTGAAGCTGCCCTCCTCTCCGGCGTCGCAGAGGCCGGCCAGTCTGACCTCGAGACCCAGGCGTCCGAGCCCGTCGAGGAAGTGGGCGATGGTGGTGGCGCCACCCATCGGCACGATCCAGACCCCCTCGGCGCCCAGGTCACGGCCGCGGCGCTCGGCCAGCGTCTCCAGGGCTGCCTGGTCGCTCCTTCCTTCCACCAGGACGACAGCGCGAGGGTCATCGGCGGCGAGCGTCTCCAGCATCGCGGTGACATCACGGGGCACGGGGCGTGGGTAATCCTCGTCCGCGGCCATCAGGGGCCTCTCGTCCATGCGGAGATCTTGGCAGTCACATCTCCGCCCTCGGGTCGAAATAGCCGAAGCGTGTGGCGAAGTCGCCGTCCCGGGGCCGGGGCTAAGCTCGGTGTGACCGTGGTCTTGGCCCTCAGATGATCGACGAATTCCGGGTGGAGTGGAGAGACGAGCCGGCGTCACGGTCGGTTCGGGTCCACGGTGAGATCGACCTGGCAACCGTCGACGAGCTGCGCAGGAGTCTGGAGTGCCCCCAGCCCAGATTGGAGGTCGACCTCAGTAACGTCACCTTCATGGACCTGACCGGCCTCAGATGCCTGATCGACGCGGCCGGGGAACATCAGGAGGTCGTCCTGGTTCCCAGTCCAAAGGTCGAGCGTCTGATCGATCTCACCGCTACCCGCCACCTCTTCGAGTTCGCTCGGTGATCCATGGCCGTCCAAGAAGACTTCGAACCTGAACCGCAGTCGGCCCAAGCCGTGAGGCGGTTCGTCGAGGATGCCCTGGCCGGGGCGTCGCCCCTCGACGATGTCGTCCTGGCCGCTTCGGAGTTCGCCGCCAACGTCATCCGCCACGCTCGCACCCCGTTCACGGTCCGGCTCAACACCGACGAGGACAGGGTCCGGCTCGAAGTCTCCGACGGCTCGTCGATCATCCCGGCGGTCGAGGACCTCAGCGAGTCCTACCGGGGACTGAGGATGATCGAGGCGGTCTCGTCACGATGGGGCGTCGAGGCCACCGAGTCGGGCAAGACCGTCTGGGCCGAGTTCTCGACGAGCCCAGGAGGGAGTGGCTGAATCCTCCGGCCGACGCCGTCCTGACCCGGGCGCGCCCTCCGGTAGCCATCGCCCTGTGCTCTCACCCCGATACAGTCGTCCCACAGTGGCGAATGGCGTCTAGGAGTCGAGAAAATGAGGATCGAACGCAGGGGACTCGTGGTTCTCTTCGCATTGGTGGTGGCGACGGCAGGATGTGACGGTGGCGGCGACACCGTCGACTCCACGGTCACGACGAGCCCCGCAGCGGACACCACGTCGACGACAGAGCCCGATGGGCGGCCGACCAGCTTCCGGGAGGTGCAGCCCGCCGTCATCCAGATCGTCGCCCAAGGCACTTTCCGCGATCCCGAGCTCGGGTTCTCTGACGGATCCGGTGCCGGCAGCGGGTTCATCATCAGTCCCGATGGGCTGGCCGTGACCAACAACCATGTCGTCGCCGGCGCGGCCACCCTCGAGGTGTTCGTGGGCGGCGAGACTGACCCGAGCTACAACGCCACCATCGTCGGGGTGTCGGAGTGCAACGACCTGGCCCTGATCGACATCAGCGAGTCGGAACCGCTTCCCTATCTCGAGTGGTACGAGGGCGAGATCACGCCGGGATTGGCGGTGTATGCGGCCGGGTTCCCCCTGGGTGACCCGGAGTTCACCCTCACCAGCGGCATCGTCTCCAAGGCTCGCGCGGGCGGCGATCTCACCGGCACCTCCTCGATCGATCACACCATCGAACACGACGCCAATATCCAGCCGGGCAACTCGGGCGGTCCCCTCGTCGCCGAGGATGGGACCGTGGTGGCGGTCAACTACGCCGGAGGCGCTGTCGCCACCACCACCGCCCAGTTCTATGGGATAGCGTCGGACCTCGCCGAGCCGGTGATCTCGAGGCTGATGGATGGCGACTTCGAGACGCTCGGGATCAACGGGTGGGCGGTGTTCGACGAGGCCGCTGCCATCTCGGGGATTTGGGTGGCGGGTGTCGCCGCCGGCTCTCCGGCCGCCAACGCCGACATCCTCCCCGGCGACATCATCACCTCCATGAACGGCCTCCCCGTGGGCACCGACGGGACGTTCAAGGACTACTGCGACGTGATCCGCACCGCCGGCGACTCCCCGATCGCCGTGGACGTTCTCCGCTACGACACCTCCGAGGTGCTGCGCGGGGAGATCAACGGCGGCCAGCCCCTCGAGCTCGCCTTCTCCTTCGCCGAGGAGATCGAAGACGAGGTCTCGGTCGACGATTCGGGGGACGTGGCCACCTACGTCGAGTATCAGTCCATCGTCGACGACACGGGCAGCATCGTCATCGAGGTCCCGGCGGAATGGTCGGACATCGACCCGGCCCCGGCAACCGACGACGCCGGGGCGACCATCCCCTACATCCTGGCATCGACGGATCGGCAGGCGTGGACCGACTCCTTCGACGTCCCCGGGGTGCTCTTCGCCAAACTGGGGCCGACCGGCGACATCCCCTCCACTCTGCTCGAGTACGGCGATTTCTCGGGGAGCTGCACCGATCTGGGGCTGGTCGACTACTCGGACCCGGTCTTCACCGGCCAATACCAGGTGTGGGACGCCTGCGGCGGCACCGCCACCGCCATCGTGGTGCTGGCCGCGGTCCCGGTCGACGGCTCCTACACCGCGTTGATGCTGGTCCAGGTGGTGTCGGAGGCCGATCTCGAAGCCCTCGACCGCATCTTCCAGACCTTCAACGTCATCGGCTGACCGGCCAGTTCAGCCCTTGACCGCCCCCATGGTGAATCCGGTGATGAACCGGTCGAGGAAGGCGTTGAAGACCAGCGCGATCGGGACCGCGATCAGGATCACTGCCGCCTGAAGCGACTGCCAGAAGAAAACGTCGCCCCGCACCAGTTCGGTGGGGACTCCGGTGGCGATCGTCTTCACCGCCGAGGACTTGTTGAAGGCCAGGGCGTAGATGAACTCGTGGGCGGAGAGGGTGAAGGCGAACACGATCACGGCGATGATGCCGGGGAACATCAGCGGCAGGACCACCCGGCCAATCGCCCCGATCCGGCTGTGACCGTCGACCATCGCCTGCTCCTCGAGGTCCATCGGGATCCCCTTGAAGAAGCCCATCAGCAGCCAGGCTGATATTGGGATGGTGATGGTGGGATACACCAGGATCAAGGCCCAGAGCGACTCCTGTAGACCCAGGTAGTTGATCACCCGGGTCATCGGGATGAAGAGGAGGGTGGGCGGGATCAGGTAGACGAGGAAGATGGCGATCCCCATTCGCTCCCCCCAGCGAAGGCGGAGTCGGGCCAGGGCGTAGGCGACGGGAAGGGCGAGGGCCAGCGTGATCAGGGTCACCGCCAGCCCCACCACCAGTGTGTTCCGGATGAAGGTGAGGTAGTTGGTGTCGACGAAGAGCAGCCGGAGGTGCTCGAGCGTGGGGGGCTCGTTGAACCAGAACGGGTTGTTGTCCTTGACGTAGAGGTCGTTGGACTGCTTGAACATGCTGATCAGCGCCCAGGAGAAGGGGAAGGCGGCGAGGAAGGCGAACACGATGGCGATGGTGTAGGTGCCGAACCGGCCCATCTTGTGCCGTCTCTCCGCCCTGCGGCGCAAGGCGGGGACGTCGGTGTCCTGCCAGGTCATCTCACAGCACCTCACGCCGTCGGGCCAGACGCAGCACCACCGCGGTGATCCCGATCAGGACGGGGAGGAGGAACAGGGCGACCGCCGCCCCCTGACCGAGAGCACCCCCTTCGATTCCCTTGATGAACGCCCAGGTGGAGAGGACCTGGGTCGAGTTGGTCGGGCCCCCGCGGGTGAGAACGTAGACCACACTCATGTCCGAGATGGTCAGGATCACCCCGAACAGGACCGCGACCGCGATTATCGGCGCCAACAGCGGGATGGTGACCTGAAACCGCTTCCGCCAGGAGCCGGCCCCGTCCACGGCCACCGCGTCGTTGATCTCGCTGGGAATGGCGATGAGGCCGGCCATGACGATCACCGCGGCGAGGGGGACGATCCGCCATACCTGCACTGCGATCACCGACCCCATAGCCGACCCGGGGCGGCCCAGCCAGTACATGTTCTCGGTGATGAGGCCGAGCTCGCGCAGAACCCAGTCGATCGGGGAGAAGATCGAATCGAGGGTCCAGAGCCAGGTGATGGTGGCCAGGGAGACCGGGGCGACCCAGGGCAAGAGCACCAGGAACCTGACCAGCCACTTGCCCTTGAAGTCCTTGATCAGGACCTCGGCGAGAGCGGTCGCCAGCACCACCACCAGGAGGTTGGCGATCACCGCGAAGAGGAACGTGTTCCACAGCGCCTCGCGGAACACCGGGTCGGCCAGGACCCGGCGGAAGGTCTCGAAACCCACGAAGTTCAGCTCCGGGTTGCCGGTGCTGATGTCGGTGAACGAGTAGATGATGGCCAGGACGAAGGGAAATCCGACCAGCGCGATGATGTAGATGACCGCGGGCGACATGAACACGGCGGCCAGGAACCTGGGGTTGTCACTCAGATAGCGCTTCCCGGCGGCATTGGCGGCGGTCATCGGTCGAGTGTCTGGGGCGGGATCTTGTTGCCGTCGTCCCGGTCGAAGAAGCGAAGCTGGTTGCGGGCCACCGAGAACTTGTGGTCCTGGTCGATCGAGATCGGGAGAGTGACCGTGGCCGGGAGCATGGCGATGATCTTGGTCTCGTCGTATCCCCTGATGTGACCGTAGAGATAACGCTCCGAGCCCAGGTACTCGATCCGGTTCACGTGGAAGGTGAAAGGCTCCCGGTCTCCCTCGTGGTCGGCGATTCCCTCGGGCAGGAACTGCTCGGGGCGAAAGCCGAAGAGGTAGTTGGTCGTCTCGAGCAGGTTCATCGGGGGCGACCCGAGGAACTGGGCGACGAAGACGTCGGCGGGGTGGTGGTACACCTCCTCAGGGGTGCCCAACTGGCGGACTTTGCCGTGGTTCATCACCGCGATCCGGTCGCCCATCCCCATCGCCTCCACCTGGTCATGAGTGACGTAGATCGTGGTGATCCCGATCCGTCGCTGGAACTCCATCAGATCGTCACGGGCGGCCGCCCGCAGCTTGGCGTCCAGGTTGGAGAGCGGTTCGTCGAGCAGGAACACGGTCGGCTCCCTGACCAAGGCCCGGGCCAGGGCCACCCGCTGTCGCTCGCCGCCGGAGAGCTGGCGGGGGCGACGATGGAGGAGCCTTTCGATGCCGAACAACTCCGCCGCCCATTGCACCTTCGCCGCCCGCTCCGTCGGGTCGGTCCCCTGTGCCTTCAGCGGGAAGGCGATGTTGCCGGCCACCGTCATGTGGGGATAGAGGGCATAGGACTGGAACACCATGGCGATGCGTCGAGCCCGCGGGGGGAGGCCGATGACGTTCTCGTCGCCGAGCAGTATCTCGCCGTCCGTGGGTTGCTCCAGCCCGGCGATCATGCGCAGCAGGGTGGTCTTCCCGCACCCGGACGGTCCGAGGAGGACCAGGAACTCCCCTTCCTCCGAACGGAGATCGACACCGTCCACGGCGACCACGTCGCCGAACTCCTTGCGCAGCCCGCGTACCTCTACGACCGCCATCTACCGACCTGACCCGGCGAGGAACCCAGTCCCCACGCCGTCGCTTCCGTCACCCGCTGCCGACCAGGCCGCGTCCCCGCCAGTCGTCGAAGATGGCGTTGATCTGGGCCTCTGCGTCGGCGACCGCTTCGGCAGGGGTCTTGTTCCCCTGGGCGGCCTCGGCGAACATCACCGGGATGATCGACTCCCCGAAGATCTGCCCGATCGCGGGGTTGGCCGGTCCGGGGTGACCGATGTTGGTGGCCCAGTCCAGCGAGTTCTTCAGCACCTGGAGCTTGGTGGGCGGGTTCGATCCGAAGGGGTCGTTGTCCAGCCAGCCCTGCAGGTCGGGGACCCGGTCCGGGAAGGCGGGGAAGTCGTACAACTTCGAGTTCCAGGTGACCGGGGCGAGGTTCTCGGTGTAGTGGAGGAGAAACTCCTGAGCCGCAGACACGTTCACGTCCGGTGCGTCGGGGACGATCCAGTTGTACATGACGTGAGAGGCGACCACTCCGGTCTCCGGGCCTTCCAGCGCCGGGGTGAACCAGATGTCGTCGGCCACCTCCAGACCCTCGTCCTGCGCGGTCCGGTACGCCGAGATCGAGTTGAGGATGTAACTCAGCTCCCCCGAGTTGATCCCCTGGTTGTTCGACGCTGCGTTCC
>DASUSU010000075.1:0-4341 GCA_036374915.1 Acidimicrobiia bacterium
AACCTCCCTCGCCATGCCGCACAGACGCCTGTTGACGACAATCCTGCTGCTTGGCCTCCTCGGCGCCGGTCTGGCCGCACCAGCAGGAGCCGATCCCGGCGACTTCGGCGAACAGAGCACCTACACCGCCCAACTCCAGCAGGCGCTCGCCGACGCCGGGTTTTATCGCGGACCCATCGACGGCAGTTACGGTTCGGCCACCCAACAGGCGGTGATAGCGTTTCGCAAGGAGATCGGGGCGACACGCAGTTTTGCCTGGAGCGATGCGCACCGGGGCCTACTCAACGATTACGTCAAGCCCTGGACCCCGTTTCGTTTCAACGAGCCGGATCGGATCGAGGTCAATCTGAGCCGGCAGGTGTTGTACCTGTTCAAGGGTGGTGAGATCTCCCAGGTGTTCCCGATCAGCTCGGGCAATGGTGAGCCCTACACCAACCAGTTCGGCAGCTTCAGCGAGGCGCACACTCCAACAGGCGACTTCAAGATCCAACGCCACATTCGGGGGGAGCGGATCTCGTTCCTCGGTGTCCTGTGGAATCCCTGGTACTTCACCGGCGGCTATGCCATCCATGGCTCCCCGAGCGTGCCCGCCTATCCGGCGTCACACGGATGCATCCGCCTCACCATGTGGGACAGCTCCTGGCTGGAGAGCCAGCTGTCCCTTGGACTGCCGCTGCATGTGTGGTTCGAGCCGGCAGGTGTGGGTCCGGTCTTCGGTCCCGGCGGCTCCCTGCCGGTTGGGGGCCCGGCGCCATGCCCCGGTGGGATCTGTGACTCGGTGGCCTTCTACGACACCGGCTCCAGGTTCTATCTCTGGGACCGGATCGATCATCAGCATCAGGTCGACGCCTTCTTCTTCGGCAATCCGAGAGATGTGGCCTTTTCCGGCGACTGGGACGGAGACGGCGTCGCCACGCCCGGTCTGTATCGAAGATCCGACGGGTTCGTCTACCTGCGCAACTCGAACACCGAAGGGGTGGCCGACATCACCTTCTACTTCGGCGATCCCGGAGACCTCCCCTTGGCCGGCGATTTCGACGGTGACGGGAAGGACACGGTGAGCATCTACCGACCCGGCGAGGACAAGGTCTATGTGATCAACGAGTTGGGTGTGAACGGCGGCGGTCTCGGCGTGGCGGAGTTCTCCTATTCCTTCGGCAACCCCTCCGATGTGCCTTTCGTCGGCGATTTCGACGGGGACGGGATCGACACCGTCGGTCTCCACCGGCCCTCCACCGGCAACGTCTTTCTCAACAATGCTCATGAGGGCGGGTCGGCCGACGTCCAGTTCGTATTCGGCGATCCCGGCGACAAGATGATCGCCGGTGACTGGAACAGCGACGGGACCGACACCCTTGCCGTCTACCGGACGTCCAACGGGTTGTTCTACGTGAAGAACACCAACGGCAACGGAGCAGCCGACGCCACCTTCGACGTCGGCACCGGACTGGCAGGCGTCGTGCCGATGGACCGGTGAGCGGCTAACGGTGGAAGCACCCCGATTCGACTACGGCGCCCGCATCGAGCGCCTTCGCGAGCAGATGGCGCGGAAATACGTCGATGTGGTCATGCTCTCGGTGGGCTCTGATCTTCCCTACTTCAGCGGCTACGAGGCGACCCCCTTGGAGCGTCTCACCATGATGGTGATCCCCGCAGCTGGCGACGGCGTGCTGTTCGTCCCCGAGTTGGAGGCGGCCCGGGTCGAGCCGGGGCCGTTCGACCTGGTTGCCTGGAGTGAGACCGACGACGCGGTGCGGCTGGTCGCCCAGTTCGCAGGAGGTGCCCGTCACGTCGCCATCGGAGATCACACCTGGTCGACGTTCTTGCTCCGGTTGCAGACCGAGTTGCCCGAGACGTTGTGGTCGGTTGCCTCCACCTTGACCAAGGCACTGCGGATGCGAAAGGAGCCGGCCGAGGTCGAATTGCTCAGGCAGGCCGCCGAGAGTGCGGACCGCGTCCTGGCCCGGATCCCGCTCGAGATCCGCTTCTCCGGGCGGAAGGAACGAGATGTGGCCCGGGACTTCGAGGAGATGACGCTCGCCGAGGGCCATGAGCTGGCCTGGCCTCCCATTGTCGCATCGGGTCCCAACGGCGCATCGCCACATCACGAGCCTGGCGATCGGGTCATCGAGGAGGGGGACCTCGTGGTGTGCGACTTTGGCGGGCGCATCGGGGGCTACTACTCGGATGTGAGCCGCACCCTCATCGTCGGCGATCCCACCCCCCGACAATCCGAGATCCACGGCCTGGTGAAGTCCGCCAACGAGGCGGCACGTGCCGCCGTGGCCCCCGGTGTGCCCTGCGAGGAGATCGACCGGGCCTCCCGTCGTGTCATCGACGACGGGGGTTATGGTCGGCACTTCATCCATCGCACCGGTCATGGCATCGGTCTCGAGGTGCACGAGCATCCCTACATGGTGAAGGGCAACGAGCTTCCTCTCGCCCCGGGAATGGCCTTTTCGGTGGAGCCGGGGATCTACCTGCCCGGTGAACTCGGTGTGAGGATCGAGGACATCGTCGTTTGCGGCGACAGCAGAGGCGACGACCTCAACCAGGCGACCCGGGAGCTGGTCAATGTCTCCTGAGTCGGCCACGCGGGTACTCTCGACGTCATTCCCAATGCACCGCGTCACGTATTCGTGACGCCCTGCATTAGGAACGCAGTGCACCCCGACCACGGGAGCGGCCGGTGAAGCGGAAGATGGTCGTAGTCGTCTCGGCTCTTGTCTTGGGTCTGGTGGTTCCTTCCCCGGCGCAAGGCGCCTCGTCGACCGCGGGGGACGCCACACCGAACTTCACCGAGTCCGGAACCTGCGGTGTGTACGGGGTGAGGGGACCGCTCAGCCCGACCAACACCCTCGGCGACCGGATCTATGGCCCGTTCGCCGACTACTTCGGACGATCGAGAAGCCAGGTGTCGTCGGCCATCGTCGACTGGGTCGAGCCTTCGGGCCACGCCTACCGGGTGCACACCCGGGCCCTGGCCGCCTTTCAGAGCGCGGCACAACGGATCGTCGCCTCCGGAGCCGGTTACACGGTCCGGACCGGCGCTGCTTTCACCTGGCGCAACGTCGGGGGCAGCACCCAGATGTCGCATCACGCGGTGGGCAACGCCATCGACATCAACCCGCCGCAGAACCCGCTCACGACCGGTCGGCTGATCACCGACATGCCTCCCGCCTATCGGGCCGCCTGGACCGGCGCCGGCTTCTGTTGGGGCGGTTCGTGGCGATTCAGCAAGGACTCCATGCACTACGCGTGGAGAGGCCCGGCGGCGGTGGCCGGTCAGATGGGCCGCATCACACCGTATGCCCCGCTGACCGGTTCGGCCGGCTTCACCACCAGGGCCCTGGAAGGGCCGGCCGCGGTGGTCGGGGCCGACCTGTACTCGGTCTCCGACAAGCGTCGGGACGGGGCGGACGATCTCTACGGTCTTGTCCCCGTCGACGGGAAATGGCAGGTCCAGGTGGCCGGGGCCGGAGCACGATTCGGGATTCTCGGGGTCAGGTGGGCCTCCGGCGCCCCCACCGGCGGTCTGCCACTGCTGGCCGATGCCGATGGGGACGGGCGGGCCGACCTGTGGCGCTTCAACACGGGGGGGCCCAGCATCACCGCCGACATCTATTACGACTCGTCCCGGTTCCGGAGTCTGGGCAAGCAGGTCACCACCGGCGCCGCCTGGTCCGCCGATGCCGAGTTGGGGCTGGCCCTGTTCGACACCGTCGATTGGATCCCCGACTTGTACGTGATCCGTCGCGACACGAATCGGATCGAGGTGTACTCCGCCGCCTCCGGCTATCAGCAGATGGTCCACACCTCCGATCTGGCCACGCCGCTGGGCAACTCGACGATCGTGCTCGCCGACCGGAACATGGACGGGAGCACCGACATCATGCTGGTCGGGTCCGGCGACAACGCCCCGGTGGACGTGATCCTCTGGTCGGGGGGATACGGGGGAGCCGCCCAACGGATCAACACGGCGATGTCGGTCGCAGCCGGGGCGGCGGTGCTTCCCGGCGACTACGACGGGGACGGGAGGATCGATCTCTATGTGGTGGCCGGAGGCCGGATCTCGGTCTGGCTCGGCGGTGTGCCCGACCGGGCACTGTCCGATCTGGCCATATGGTTCACCACCCCCGGGCCCAACACCTTCGACGCAGGCCCGCTCTGTGTCGGGGAGTGTGACCAGATCGGCTATGTCGACCCGGGTGGCTCGTGGCGTCTCGCCCACGAGGTGGCTTGGGCCCCGTTCGAGACCAACTTCTTCTACGGGAACCCCGCCGACAGCCCGTTCATGGGGGACTGGGACTGCGACGGGGTGGACACCCCGGGGCTCTACCG
>DASUSU010000076.1:0-10548 GCA_036374915.1 Acidimicrobiia bacterium
AGACCCTCGGCGCCCATGAGACACAGGTAGGCGTAGGGGATCGGGAGGATTCCCGCCGAGCCGAACGGGGCCCCGGAGATCGGTCCGACCCCGCTGGCCGGGCCTGCCCGCCCCGACATCGGGTGGTTGGGCAGGAAGGGGGCGAGATGGGACTTCGCCCCTACCGGGCCCACTCCCGGCCCGCCGCCGCCGTGGGGGATGGTGAACGTCTTGTGCAGGTTGAGATGCCCGATGTCGGCCCCGAACTCGCCGGGGCGGTCGAGACCCACCATCGCATTCAGGTTGGCCCCGTCGACGTAGACCTGGCCCCCGTGTCCGTGCACGATGTCGATCAACCGCCCGATTCCCTCCTCGAACACCCCATGCGTCGACGGATAGGTGATCATCGCCGCGGCCAGCCGCTCGCCGTGTTGGGCGGCCTTGGCTTCCAGGTCGTCGAGATCGATGTTGCCCGCATCGTCGGTGGCCACCACCACCACCGTGAGCCCGGCCATCACCGCCGAGGCGGCGTTGGTGCCGTGAGCCGAGGACGGGATGAGGCATATGTCGCGCCTGCCCTCTCCGATCGACTCCTGGTAGGCCCGGATGGCGAGCAACCCGGCCAGCTCGCCCTGAGAGCCGGCATTCGGTTGCAGGGTGACCGCGTCGTACCCGGTGATGCGGCAGAGGAGATCGGCCAGATCGTCGATGAGCTCCAGGTATCCCGCCGCCTGGTCCTCCGGCGCGTAGGGATGGATACCGGCGAACTCCGGCCAGGTGATCGGGACCATCTCGGTGGTGGCATTGAGCTTCATGGTGCACGATCCGAGCGGGATCATGCTCCGGTCCAGTGCGAGGTCCCGGTCGGCGAGGCGACGCAGGTAGCGGAGCATCGCGTGCTCGGAGCGATGCAGGCTGAACACCGGATGGGTCATGTACTCCGAGCGCCTGGTCAGGCCTTCAGGAATCGGGCTCGTCTCCGTCCCCGGAGTCGGGGTGGCCGGGAATGCGGCCAGAACCGCGAGGACGACCTGGTCGGAGGTGGTCTCGTCGAGCGCGACCCGGACGTGGTCACCGTCGACACGACCGAGGTTGATTCCTCGGTCCAATGCCGCGGCGACGACATCCTCTGCCCGCCCCGGCACCCGCACCGTCAGGGTGTCGAACCAGACGTCGTTGACGATCTCGACCCCGGCCGCGGCCAGGGAGCTGGCCATCCAGCTGGTCTGGCGATGGACCTCCCGCGCGATCTCCTCGATGCCCTCGGCACCGTGCCAGCAGCCGTAGAACCCGGCGATCACCGCGAGCAGGACCTGGGCGGTGCACACGTTCGACGTCGCCTTCTCCCGCCGGATGTGCTGCTCCCGGGTCTGTAGTGCCAGCCGGTAGGCCATCTTCCCCGAACTGTCCCGGGACACACCGACCAGACGTCCGGGAAGAGCGCGCACATGCTCTTCCCGGGTGGCGATGAACCCGGGATGCGGGCCCCCATAGCCGAGCGGCACGCCGAAGCGTTGCGCTGAGCCGACCGCGATATCGGCCCCCCAATCGCCGGGGGGGGCGAGGAGGGCCAGGGCGAGGAGGTCCGCAGCCACCGTCACCATGACCCCGGCTGCCTTGGCTTCCTCGACGAGAGGCCGATGGTCCCGGACCTGCCCGGAAGAGCCGGGATATTGGAGGAGCAGACCGAACGCGGCCTCTCCGTCGAGCCCCTCTGACAGCATCCGGATCTCGACCCCGGCGGCGAGGGCTCGAGTCCGGACCACCTCGATGGTGGGGACATGGCAATCGTCGTCGATGTAGAAGACTCTCCGCTCTCCCTTCACCAGCCGCCGGCTCATCGCCATGGCCTCGGCGGCGGCAGTGGCCTCGTCGAGCAGTGATGCGTTGGCGATGTCGAGGCCGGTCAGGTCCGACACCATGGTCTGGAAGTTGAGCAGCGCCTCCAGTCGGCCCTGTGAGATCTCGGGCTGATACGGGGTGTAGGCGGTGTACCAGGCCGGGCTCTCCAGGACGTTGCGCTGGATCACCGGCGGGGTGATGGTGTCGTGGTAGCCGAGCCCGATCAGGGAGGTGACGACCTGGTTCCTCCCCGCGATCTCCCGCAGCCTGGCGATGGTCTCGATCTCGGAGCGGGCCGGGGGCAGATCGAGGCCGGTGTCGAGGATCGAGGCGGGGATCGTCTCGGCGATGAGCTCGTCGAGGGATGCGGCCCCGATCGTCGCCAGCATCTTCTCGATGTCGTCGGGTCGGGGGCCGATGTGCCGGTCGGCGAACCTCTCCTTGGGATTGGGCATCTCTCTCCTCGGGTGCGATTGCCCTCCCCCGCTGTTGTTGCCTCCAGCGATGCCTCGACCGAACGGTCCACGTGCCTGAGAGTTTCCGGGGAGGAGTTGCCCCTTCGGCGCCCCTCCCGCTGAGGGGCTCTCCCATTCGGCGTCGACGACTCCCGTCATCTTACGACGAGGCGACGGCTGCGCCGGGAGCGGGTCAGATCCCGCCGTTGGAGAGACGGGTGGGGGGAAGGCTGATCACGACGACCGGGATGTCGGCCGTCTCCAGGATGTAGGAGACCCGATGACCGTAGAAGGGCCGGTCGCTGAAATACCTGGTGCTCGTGCCCAGCACCAGCAGCTCGTAGGAGCCGGAGTTGGCGAAGCGGACGATCTCGGCTTCGGCGTTGGGCGCGACCCTGACCCCGGTCTCGACCATCACCCCCAGCCGGTTCCCGAACGCCGCGGCTGTGCCCACCATCTCCCGCCCCGCCCTCAGACCATCGTCGACGCTCTCGTTCTCGATGATGAGCCCCTGGCCGTCGGGCCGGTTGACCACGTGTAAGGCGAACACCCGCCCGTCGGCGGCCTTGGCCACCGAGTAGGCAAACTCCTCCGAAGCACGCGTCGACCGGGTCGCCGCGATCGGGACGAGGATCCGCCGGGGAAGGTCGTCGGACACCGGGTACGACTCCGGGAATCGAACCACCAGGCTGGGAACCCCGACCCTGGACAGGACCCGGTCGATAACCGTGTTGAAGGTCCCTTCCCGTGACTCCGTCGCCCCCAGGACGACCAGGTCGTATCCCAGCGTCGACTCCTTGCCGATGGCGTTGGCGGGGTCGCGGGCAAGCCGTCTGGTCAGACGGGCCTCGGGCAACTGCTCCAACACCTCGGTCGGGTCTCCGGCCTCGCCTTCCACCTTGCGAAACAGCCGACGCCAGAAGGCGCCGTGCTCCTGATCGACCACCATCACGGTGACCTCGGCCTCGGGAAAGGCGGCGGCGACCAGTTGCGCGGCGAATCGCGAGTTGGCCCCGCCCCTGGTCGGGATGAGGATTCGCTTCGATCCCAGGATCTCGCTGCTGGCGCGGAGCTCCTCCCTCTCCAGCCGCTCCGCCTCCTCCCTCGGGACCTCCCAGCCTCGAACCACCAGCTTGAGCAGTTGCGGGGCGATCATCGAGGTGACCAGGGCGGCGAGCACCATGACCGTGTATCCGGTCTCGGAGACGACGCCGAGATTCAGGGCGACGATGGCGACGACGATGCCGACCGCGCCCAGCGCGGAGAGACCCGATCCCAGGGCCATCGCCTCCCGGCCTCGGATCCCCCCGAACCAGCCTCCGATGAACGTGCCGGCGACCTTGGCCACGATGGCGAGGGCGATCAGCCCTCCCGTCCAGAGCAGGGCGGTGCCTTCGTCGAGGAGGCCGACATCGACCCTGAGCCCGGAGAAGGCGAAGAAGATGGGAGCGAAGAAGGCCGCGGTGATCGTCTCCAGGACAGACCGAACCTGGGGCACCTGATGGCGGAGGCTGGCCGCGACGACCCCCACCACGAAGGCGCCGAGAATCGCCTCGAGATGAAGGCTCTGGGTGACCACTCCTCCCACGAGGGCCGCGACCAGCGTGATGGAGACGGCCGCGGTCACCGACGAGCCGCGGGCCATGACGAAGCGGAGGAGCCGGTCGAGCAGCCACCTGCCCACCGTCGCAGCCAGCACCACGAACAGGAGCAGACCCAAGAACGACCTCACCAGTCGATCGGCCCGGAACCCGTCGAGGGCTATGCCGGAAAGGGCGGCCAGGATCAGCCATCCGACCGAGTCCATGGTCATTCCGGCAGCGAGAGTCACCTGACCGAAGTTGCGTCGCAAGAAGCCCAGATCGAGCAGGATCTTGGCCACGACCGGCAACGCGGAGACCGAGAGGGCCAGGGCGAAGAACCCGGCGAACACGGCCCGTTCCGTCCCGACACCGACGAATTCCCGGGGGACCATGTAGGCGAGGGGCACCATCACCGCCAGGGGGAGGAGGAGCCCGCCGGCCGAGACCGACAGGGCGGCGGCCTTGTAGCGGGCGATGATGCCGAGATTGGTCTCGAAGCCGATGACGACCAGGAGCATGATCACGCCCAGCCACGACAGCCCGAAGATGACCGAGCGCACCGTCTCCTCGCCGAACACCCAGGCGAACCCATCGGGGGCGACCCGGCCGAAAATGGTCGGGCCGAGGGCGATCCCGGCCAGTAGCTCCCCGACCACCGATGGCTGGCCTATCCGCTTGGCCAGCCACCCCATCACCCTGGCCACTCCGACGAGCAGGAGCAGTTGGACGAGGAGGACGAGGACCTCGTGCTCGGTGAGGGGGGCGGACAACGCGCCGCCCTCGCTGACGGCCAGGTGGATCACCGGCGGCAACTTAGTGGTGCACTCGCCCCGATCAGACGTTGAATCGAAACTCCACGACGTCGTTGGGGCGCATCACGTATCCCTTCCCCTCGGTGCGGACCAACCCCCGGTCCCGGGCGGCCAGCCACGATCCCGCCTCGACCAGCCGGTCGAAGTCGACCACCTCAGCCGCGATGAACCCGCGCTGGAAGTCGCTGTGGATCACCCCGGCCGCCTCCGGGGCAGTGGCGCCGGCGCGGATCGTCCAGGCCCGCGACTCCTTCTCGCCCGCGGTCAGGAAGCTCTGCAGGCCGAGGGTTCGATAGGCGGCCCGGATCACCGCGTTGAGCCCGGGCTCTTCCTGGCCGACCGAGGCGAGCACCTCGGCCCGGTCGGCGCCGTCCATCTCCCCCATCTCCGACTCGATCTGGGCATCGAGGAACAGGGCTTCGGCCGGCGCCACCAGCGAAGCAAGGCGGGAGCGGAGCCCCTCGTCGCGCACCCCGGCCTCGTCGAGGTTGAACACGTAGATCACCGGCTTGGCGGTGAGGAGGTGGAGATCGGCGAACTCGTCCTTCCTCGCGATCAGGCCCGGCTCGCTGCTCACCCTCCGGCCCGCGGCCACGACCGACCTGAGCTCGGTGAGCAGCTCCACCGACGACTTGAGGCCCTTGTCGATGCTCGACTCCTTCTCCAGCCTGGGGAGGCGCTTGTCGATGGTCTGGAGGTCGGCGATGGCCAGTTCGGTCTCGATGACCTCGATGTCCTTGGCCGGGTCGGGCACGGCATCGACATGGGCCACCGTGGGTGAGGCAAAGCCACGGACCACGTGGCAGATGGCGTTGGCGTCCCGTATGTTGGCCAGGAACCGGTTGCCCAGCCCCTCCCCTTCGCTGGCTCCTTTCACCAGACCGGCGATGTCCACGAAGGTGACCGTTGCCGGCACCACCCGCTTGGAGGCGAAGATCCGGGCCAGCTCCTCGAGCCTCGGATCGGGGATGGGGACCACCCCGGTGTTGGGCTCGATGGTGGCAAACGGGTAGTTGGCGGCAAGCGCCCCGGCATTGGTGAGGGCGTTGAACAGCGTCGACTTGCCCACATTGGGCAGACCCACGATGCCGATGGCGAGACTCATCGCGGCCGAGGTTAGGAAGCGGCAACCCCTACCCCGCTCGTGCCCGGTTAGCGTGCCGTCATGAGCAGGATCGCGGTGATCGGGGCCGGGTCTTGGGGCACCACGGCTGCCGCCCTGGCGGCACTGACGGCTCCCACGGTCCTCTGGGCCCGTCAGCCCGAAGTGGCGGATCACATCAACCGCGAGCACAGGAACCCCCGCTACATGCCGGAGCAGCTGCTCCCCGACAGCCTCGTGGCCACGGCCGACCTCGCCGAGGCGGTGGGCGAAGCCACCGCGGTGGTCATGGCGGTGCCCTCGCATGGCTTTCGCGACGTCTACGCCCGGGCGGCGCCCGGCATCGGCGACGACGTGCCGATCCTCTCCCTGACCAAAGGGATCGAACAGGGCACCCTGGCCACGATGACCCGGGTGGTCGCCGAGGTGTCCCCCCGGCACCAACCGGGCCGTATCGGGGTCCTCACCGGCCCCAACCTCGCCGCCGAGGTGGCGGCAGGCCAGCCCACCGCCGCCGTGATCGCCTTTGCCGATCTGGAGGCGGCCGTGGCGCTGCAATCGGTCTTCATGGGACCGAGTTTCCGGGTGTACACCCACGACGACGTCGCCGGATGTGAGCTCGGCGGCGCCCTGAAGAACGTGATGGCGATCGCGGCCGGCATGTCCGACGGGCTCGGCTTCGGGGACAACACCCGGGCCACCCTGATCACCCGGGCCCTGGCCGAGCTCTCCCGGCTCGGCATCGCCCTGGGCGGCCGGCCTTCGACCTTCGCCGGGCTGGCCGGGATGGGGGACCTGATCGCCACCTGCATCTCCACCAGCAGCCGCAACCACCAAGTCGGCTTCGGTCTCGCCCTCGGGCAGACCCTGGAGCAGATCACCGACGAGATGAAGATGGTGGCGGAAGGGGTCAAGACCACACGCGCCGTCCTCGACCTGGCCGCTCGCAACGACATCGAGATGCCAATCGCCAGCCATGTCGGCCTGGTTCTCTACCAGGGGATGCACCCTCGCGACGCAGTGATGAGGTTGATGACCCGGGACGCAAAACCCGAAGATTGAGAGCGCGAGTGATCCGGAGAGGCGCGGACTATCTGCGCCTCTCCCGGGGTTCAAGGATGGACGCAACCGATTCCGGGCGCAAGGTGTTCTAGGGACATGGCCAATCGACTTCTGACGACATCACACGGGACCAACCGGGAGGCATTCAGCCCGGGCGACTGGATCCGCTTCATAGCCGTGAGCCTCATCTGGGGCGCCTCTTTCCTGTTCATCGCGATCGGTCTCGACGCCTTCCACCCGGGTCTGCTCACCTGGCTGCGGGTCGGGTTCGGCGCACTGCTCATGGCGATGCTGCCCCAGGCGAGGGCAACCAGGATCCCGCGCGACGACCTGCCCCGCGTGGTCCTCCTCGGCGTGATCTGGGTGGCCATCCCGTTCACCCTGTTCCCCATCGCCCAACAGTGGATCGACTCGGCCGTCGCCGGGATGCTCAACGGGGCGACACCGATCTTCACCGCCGTCATCGCCTCTCTGTTGCTACGCCAACTCCCCGGGCGTCTCCAGATCGTCGGTCTCGCCGTCGGGTTCCTCGGGATCCTGGCGATAGCGCTTCCCTCGGCGGGCTCGGGCAACACCGCGGCCGTCGGCGTGATCCTCGTCGTCCTCGCCACTCTCTGCTACGGGTTCTCCACCAACATCGTCGCCCCGCTGCAGCAGCGTTACGGCACCATCCCGGTGATGGGGCGCGCCCTGGTGGTGGCGACCCTGCTGGTGACTCCGTACGGGCTGTTCGGGCTGACCAGGTCCCAGTTCGCCTGGCCGTCGTTGGCCGCCACCCTGGCGGTCGGGTTCCTCGGGACCGGCGTCGCCTTCCTGGTCATGGGCTCGCTCGTCGGCAGCGTGGGCCCGACCAGGTCGAGTTTCATCACCTACCTGATCCCGGTGGTGGCCCTCGCCCTGGGGGTCGTCTTCAGGGACGAGATCGTCTCCCCGATCGCAGTGGTCGGCTCGCTGCTGGTCATTGCGGGCGCGTTGCTTGCCTCCAGACGCGAGACCGCCCCGACACGTCTCGTCGCTCCCGCGGATATCGGGGATGATGCGGCGTGAGGCGGTCCGTTTGAGACTTGGTGAGTCGCGGCTGAGGATCGCCCTCTCGTTGGCGACCCCGCCGCTGCTCGTCCTGCTGGCTTGGGGCGCCTGGCTGGTCGCGGCCCCAATGGTGGTGGTCGCCGTGCTTGCGGTCCTGGCCGCCTTGCTCGGATACGTTGCGGTCTTCGACTTCCCGTTGGCGATCGAGGTCGACGCCGCCGGGATCCATCGAGTCTCGCTTCTCCGCAGACACCTCCTCGCCTGGGGTGACATCGCCTCGATCGGCCAGCCCCGGAGAAGTGGGCTGGTCCTGGTGACCACCGACCGGAAACGCCACATTCTCCTCGATCGGGCGATCGAGGAGGGCGAGCTCGACCTGCTCCGGGCCCAGGCTCGGCTCAGGGACGTCGACCTCGGATTCTGACTTCCGGGGCATGCGAATGTCGGGAGGATGTCCTAGCTGACACGCCGAAGCGTCATCCCGGCATAATGAGGACGTGGTGGACCGTTCCGATGCGGAGTTGCTCCGGGCTTCATCGGCTGGGTCGGCGGATGCTTTCTCGGTGTTCTTCCGACGCCATGTCAATGCGATAACCCGTTATGCCGTCAGACGCTGTCCCAATCCAGATGATGTCGCCGATCTGGTCGGTGAGTGCTTCCTGGTCGCTCTACAGGCATCGCACCGATATGTCGCCGAGACCGATACCGCCCTCCCCTGGCTCTTCGGCATCTCGCGCCGTCTTCTCGCCAAGCAGCGGCGCAAGTACGCCGGGAACAGACGGCTCGAAGTCAAGGCGAGCAATGCCTTCCCGTCATTCACCGCCGCCGAGGACGACGAAGTTGCCTCGGCCATCGACGCGGCGAGACAGGCTCCGCTCCTCGAGGAGGCGCTCGCCCGCCTCACCCGATCGGAGCGGGAGGTTCTCGAGCTGGTCGCCTACGACGGGCTCACTCCTTCCGAGGCTGCGGTCGCCCTCGACATCACCCCGAACGCGGCCCGGCTCCGGCTCTCCCGGGCGAGACGAGCGGTGCGGACCCATCTCGATGCCACTGCGGTGGTGGGCGCGGCTGCGGAGGATGCCGAATATGCCCTCTGAGATGCGCCGCCCCGCTCCCATCGATGTCGCCGATTACATAGCCGCCCTCGATCGCCAGCTTCGCGAGGAGGTGGTGCGCTTCGAGCGGAGGAGTCTTCCCCACGCGATTCACCGACTGGCTCGCGCCCTGCGCACCGCTCTCCAGCCGATCCTGCAGAGCGGCGCAATCGTGCTCACCTCGTTCGCCATCATCGTCGCAGTCGGGGCGGCCCCGGCCTCGATGCGCAGCCCGGCGCCGCCCGAGACCCCGCTGGCGACGCCCAGCCAGCCCGAGATCGTGGCCGGCATCGGCCGGGACATACGGGACAACCTTCCCGCCGACGAGTTTCTCGCGATCGCCGACGATTCTGTTCAGGAGGCCGACAATCCGGACATGCCTCCCATGACCCGGGAATAACCCGCCAGAAGCATTCCTCCCGAGTGCTTACACAGTGAATCGGCGCGCAGGGCGCCGCACACGATCCGGGTGAGATCCCCGGAACCGACCGCAACTGCAACATGCTGCGGTCCTCCACACTGCAGAGGGGGTGGTCACCACCCCCTCTGTTGTATCCCTGGTCCCGACGTCAGCCATCGGGACCAGCCTCAGGCGGCGGCGCGGCGCAGGGCGCGTATCGCCAGGTCGCGATCGCCCAGCCTTCTTCGCAGCTCCCGCTCCAGGCCTCCGATCGGGTACAGGTTCTGCGGCGCCCGGGGATCCTTGTGCCGGGCCGAGGCGTACCGGGGCAAGGACGCGGTGACCAGGTTGGCGAGGCGGGATGCCTCGCCGACCGCGAGATCGGCTTTCACCTCGCATCGCACCAGGCCGCCGGCGGGACCGGTCCCGTTGGCCAGCCGCAGATACCACGAGAACCGGCTCCACGACGTGGTGGTGAGGAACAGGGGGGTGCGACACCCGACCGGGAGGGTGCCCAGGGTCACCCGGAGGTCATCGGGAAGGTACTGGACGTGTTGGGTCTTGACGTATCCGACGGCGCCGGTGACGTGACGACGGTGGGAGAGCGGACCGTCGACGACGATCAGGGCGGCATCGGCGTGCCTCTCGGCAACCTCTCCCTCCAGATCCCCCATCCGCTCCTGGATCCCCAGCCACAGCTCCTCGGGAGTCGAGCCTCTGGTGGTCATGACCTCATAGGTGCCCATCGCGGTGTCGACCGGGTCGGCATCGGCGCCGGTGAAGACGCCGCGTCTGACCTCGGCGGCCACCACCTGCGCCCCGCTGTTGCAGCGGACCGCCCCGGCGGCGTAGGTGGCGGCAAGGCCGAACCCGGGGAACCGGTCTTCGCGCTCGATCCATAGGTTGGCGTCGACCCGACGCACCCCGTCGACGAAGAGGATGTCCCCGGCCGGCTCGCTCTCCGGCAAGAGCGGGCGCCACTGCTCGGCGGCTATCTCGACCGAGGGGTCGACGTGCTCGGTGGAGTCGACCAGGTCGGGCTGAGAGGAAGCCCCGTAATCGGGGTCCCAGGCCTCCACGGTGAATCTCACTCCCCCACCCTCACAATCGACGCCGTATCCGGCCCTTTGACCACCTCGAAGCGGGTGGGCATGCGCTCCGCCAGCTCCCGCACGTGGGTGACGATGCCG